>JADLED010000329.1 GCA_020846335.1 Bacteroidia bacterium | reverse complement strand
TCCATTGTCTGGGAAAGCCAGACTTTGCTGGAATTAAAACAGGAATTAGAAAAACTGTTCATTTGGGAAGTGAGCACTTTTGCCACGTATTGTTTAAAAGTGATAGACCACTCCCCTCCTATCGAGCAGGTGGGTTTATTGGAAAAAATCAGAAACATGAACCTGAACAAAAGGGCCAAACTGAAACGAATTGATGAATTGTTACTGGTGATTCAAAACGAACCCAGGGCCTGAACAGATACCTAACAACAATTTAATTACTAACCTAAAAATGACAAGACATGAGTTTTAACGGTGGTTACCAAAGTGATAACGGAGCAACGGCTCCCGTTATTCAAAATGCAAGCGAAACAGTAAACGGCACGGCTTACCTTGCCAGTCAGCAGGAGGTAAATGACGGGGTGGACGATACAAAAATAGTAACGCCTCATAAATTAATAACCAGGTTGAATACCACCGCAAACAGGGAAACGGTTCTGGTAATAAGACCCGAAAATATTAACCCTGAGTTTGTCCCACTGCCGGATTCCAACAAAATCATTCTGGTTAATGACACCTTGGCCCTTTGTGGTAATATTAAACTACAAACCATCAGCGGATTGGTTTCGTTTGATTTACACATTTTAAATCTGCCCATGCCCTCCAACAGTGTTGTTGGACTTAACGGTGTGTTTTACGGCAATAATGGCGATGTGTTCACTTATACCATAGACAGCAGTGGCAGGTTATTTATGAGGGGGCTTTCCGTCAATGGTTCTGATACCTTCCACATCAATTTTCTACCCTACGTGGTCGCTCAGCCCCTTCAGTTTTACCCTACCCGTCCTGTATAATTTTAAGAAGCTAATTTAATTTAAGACTGACAACAATGGAATATCTCAAACTTATTGCGGCGCTTTTTAGTGCCACCGGATTTTGGAAACTGGTGGAAGTGCTGCTGCACCTTCGCTCCGACAAACGCAAACAAGCGGCTGAATTACAAAATCTGGAAACGCAAACCGAAAAAAGTATTGCCGAAAACTGGATGCAATGGTGCCAGACCCTTGAAAAAAGAGTAAAGGAACTGGAAGCGGTGGCGACTGAAAACGGAGAACTTAAAAAACAAATTGACAACCAACGCTCGCGGATTATTGAATTGGAAGCAAAAGTCAGCCGGGTGGAAATGGAAAATGCGCATCTGGTTAACCAAATAAAGGAACTGACCAAACCGCAGGAACATGATTGAGCAAAGCAAAGGCATGAAGTTATTGTATACCTTATTTTTGGTAGTGGTTACTACCAAAACGGCCCTGGATTTGTACGACCGGCTGCAAGAAAAAAAGAACAAAAAATAAGTACATCTTTTTAGGTTTTGGGTTCAATGAATAAAAAACAATTATACTGGGCAATTGGCATTGGTGCAGGCTTAACAGGTCTTGGTTTTTTAATTTACTACCAGCGTAAACCCATAAAGCAGGCCATACAAAATGTAGATAAGACCCTTAAACCCCTTGAGCAAAAAGCACACAACTGGCTTAAACCGGTGGTAGCCAAAGTAACCAGCGGATTTGGGTACAGAACCGACCCCAAAACGGGTAAAAAAAATGCCTTTCATAATGGCATTGACCTTGCCGTACCGGTAGGCACCTCCATTAAAAGCCCATTGCCCGCTACCGTGGTATCGGTAAGTACCAATGGCCCCGGTGGCAATCAAATTATTCTGAAGCACCCCAATGGGTACCGCACAGGCTATGCGCATTTAAGTAAAATACTGGTGAAACAAGGCGACACCATCCAACAAAATCAGGAAATAGGCTTATCCGGCAATACCGGAAAAAGTACCGGCCCTCATTTGCACCTAACCTTAACTGACCCTTCCGGGGCTAAAGTTGACCCTTTTAAAACGATTTATATTTAATCAATTGTTTTCGTAAGCCTACCACTTATGCTAATTTTTTACCAGTTACAAAAAATACGGTTGCTGGTTGTTTTTCTTGAACTATATTTGATAAAAGCAATTAAGACAATAAGCCCTCGCTCTGTATGGAACTCATTGCGCCCTGTTCATCCCGCGTATCTGATTTTTACCATTCTAAAATGTGGTGGGACGAAGGAATTGTTTTTCTGCAATTAAAAAAAGACACCCAATTGAGTTTTGAATTAGCCCTGGACATGGTTTACCGGCGAAAGGCGCTGATGAATGAGTTTAAATGTCCCCTGTTTATAGACTGGAGCGGCCTGCTTTCCATTGACCAAAATGCAAGGCGCCTGTTGGCCGGAACCTATGCCCTACAAAACGTGTATGCAATGGCCTTTTTTTCCAACAACGAATTTACAGATGTCGTGTGCAGCTCTATTATTGTACTGGATAAACCCCGTGTGCCCACCAAGCAATTTAACCATGTGGTGGAAGGGGTTAAATGGCTGGAGCCATTCCGGTTTCAGAGTTAGGTAAATAAAAAAGGCTTATTCGAAGGAAGGAAAGTTTGCCCGGATGGCCTTTTGGCGTTCAAAAGCCAGTATCTCCTTTATGTCGGCCAATTCTATTTCTTTGGTAATTTCCGGATCCTCCAACATGGCCGTTGTCAGGCCTTTGTTTTGTTCTATGTTTACCGCTTTTAAAAAATCGCGCTTGGCTTCGGCATAATCTCCTAACTGAAAATAGGATTCGCTTCTAAGGTAATAACAAGCTGTATCTTTGGTGGATGTACGCAACACTTTGCTAAAATCACGAATGGCTTCCTTGTATTTTTCAATAATGTTTAAAACAATACCACGGGTTTTAATCAGGTCTAAATTGTTAGGTTCAAGCGCAATGGCTTCATTGCAATTCCCCAATAATTCCATCATCATACGGTGCTTGATTTCGTTTCTATTCATGGTTTTGTTCAATGGGGCTAGGACAAACTTAATTTTTTTTATTTGTTTTTTACTATGTTTAGTTTAATTAATTAATGTTCTACACTAATAATTGTTCAATTCGCTTTTACGCATTTTTGTTTTGCCATTTCCTGTTATCTGACGTTTTTTAAAATTGAACCAAATTTAAAAATTGACAATTTTTGTTCAATATTCGCAATTATTTACAAAACTAATTCATTTTAGTTTGTTAAAAAACCCCCTTTGTCGATAAAAAACAGGCTTTAGCCGAATCGTTTTTAGTGCCATTTACCTGAAAGCGCCCATTAATATTATAAAAGAGATATAAAAACACAATACTACCTATGTATAGACATAGGTACGACCCTATGTGAAGACATAGGTGTTTTTTAATTCCAGAGCATTTATATTTAGGTACTTACTTGGCAACCATGATAATGCAAAACGCATTAAGGGAATTGGAATGTACTTACAACCGCTACGAACCAGTTTGGCAGCAATGGTGTAGCTATGAATATAATCCACTATCCGAACAGGACATGAATGTGGTGGATATTCACCAGAAAAACGATTTTAAGCTAAAGCACAATTTGTTGAAGTATTACTACAATTACAAGGCCATTACCAGAGCAACCGCAGCCTTAAACAAACATTACACTGAGTTTAAGGAATGGGCAGTCAATCGTTTTTATTTTAATATCGCCAGAATTACCACCCGACCTGAACTTGGCTTTGTTACCACCCTGGAGTTCAGATTAATTGAAATGCCCGATGAGATTAAAGCTGCCATTCAAAAATTTAGTTGCCGAACCGTTCAGGAATTACACCTAAAATACACGGATACGGATTTAATGCTGGAACCCAATTTTAAAAAGGTGTTGCAGTTTTTAGCCGCCTGTTATGTTCATATGCCCTACGATTACCACATGAATTGAACCATATCTTAATCAAACAAACAAAAACAAGAACCATGAAAAAAACAAGCAACTATTATCTTATACTGCTGCTGGCATTGTTGCCATTTATGCAGTACGCCCAAAGCAGTGG
>JADLED010000328.1 GCA_020846335.1 Bacteroidia bacterium | reverse complement strand
ATTAGGCATTATGCACTAAGGCATCATACTCTTTAGAATTAATAGCGTTGTCACGAACTTCTGCAATTTTATCATTCATCAAAGAATAATCAGCGAAATCATAAGACAATAGACTATCAACTAAACCTGGATCTTCGAGTAAATATAATTTACCAACGGCTGCGTTCAGAAATTGCGTTGAGCATCGTTTAACGCCTTCAAATGAAATTTGTATTGGTTGACGTTGGTCAAACGCTTCTTTAAGCGAACCATAAATTAATATTCCCTCCTCGTGATAAATTGCAAGTTCACTTCCTAAAATTTTTGCAATGAAGATTGTCATTTTAAACTAAATGGTTGGTTATTAATTGTTACTAAGATACAAATTTTTAACAAAATAATGCTTGGAAATTTCCTACAAAATTAGCTATTTACTGTTAAAAAACAAATTTATCGTGGAACCCGCTAAAACAGAGCCATCTAAGACCCTTCCACCTTCAAAAATTGTGTTTTTCTGACTTGTTGACCAATAGCCATTCCCGGTTATGATATCCAGTTGCCCATCATTTTCCATACAATACTTGTGCATCCCCTTTATGCCCAGTCCCCCGGAAGTGTTTTCTAAAGCTAATTTGCTGCTATTTCCTTTCAAAGCCCAGTTAATTGCGTCCACTGAGGTGTCAATTTGACCTTTTGTAGCAGCATGGATGCGAGGCAAAAACCCATCACCCAAATCTACCATTGTAAACTTTAAACAACCTGCCCTTGGGTAATACTGGCCACCTCCAAAAAATGGGTCTTGTGTATTTGCGTGGTGACCGGAATTACAAAACACTTCAATTAAATCTTCAATTATTTTGTCTCTTAACTTGGTTGCCAACTTTGGCATTCCTCTGTGGGTCATAAGATGTTTTTCCAGGTAATTAATAAACTCGTTTTTATCCTTACAATTAAAGTGCCCGGTTGGCAGGGTACTCATTCTGTCGTCCTCAAATTTCTGTCCGGTCTTAACAAACCCATTTCTAAACAAAACGTCAAACTTTTCTTTTAGAAAGGAACCGTCTGTGGCAAAGCTAAGGCCGTTTTCTTTATTCAACTTATACATTATCGCTTCAAGCAGCGCGCTTTTGTTTGCATCAATCCAATCTAAATGGTAAAAATCAATGTGAATAGTTTGGTTAGTAAAATCCCTGCAAGTGTTAAAAAACTCTACTAACTTTCGATAGCCTGAATAAGAGGTGTCTATCCTATCCCTTAATTTTACAACTGTCATATTAAATAACGCGAATTTAAGGCTATTATTTAATAAGAACAATACAAATGTACTACATTTAATAGTATTACATTGCTATATATTGTAGCATTTTTAAAATGCCTATTAGAAGATACTGTTTTGTACAATCGCAGCAATTTAAGATTAATGAATATTGCAAACAGGATTGATAAGATTGTAAATTCACATCTTAAGACTGAGCAATTTTTCGACCAATCATATTAAGCAAACCCACTCCCAAAGTAAAGGCTAAATAGGCATCCTCTTTTTTTGAAACCGGAGCTGGTTGAATATTTCCTGCCTTGTCTTTCTCATGGATGTATTTCGACATAAACTCAAATAATTTCCACAAGGCGTCATACAAGTTTTGTATGCCATCTTTTGTATGTAGGTCGTTGCCCATTATTTTATCAAATTCATCTTTGAATTTTTTATTTCCTGGCTTATTGTCACCAATTTTAATATTCTCATAAAATTTTCGAGCATGGAGCATCGTCTTTTCCCAATCACCCGAACGTAATGATGTCTCCATATCATTCAAATTCAGGCATAGCTGCTGGTAGAGGTCTGACCAGAATTTTGAAACGTTGATATGTGTGGGCATCTTTAACTCCAACATTAGGAATTTCCCAATTCCTAACGAAGGCGCATAGTTATTGACCCAATCACTCTGCTTAATGATTTCATTAGTAAATAATCTCTTTATTTGGAGTTTTAAAAAACTATCATTAGTTCCCAACCTATCAGGTTCGGCTGGGATTTCCATAGTCTTTACAATAAAATCAAAAGAAAACCGTACTGATTTTTCATGGTCTTTCTCCCTTAGTCGTTCAATCCAATCAAGTGCCATGTGGTTCAGGACAGCAGTCATTTGTGCCTGGTAGCGAGTTTCGTTTTTCTGCCTATAAAGTTTATCTTTCGCTGGCCGGGATAAAATAGTGAGCTCATAATAGGTGTCTGTATGTACCTGATACTCGTTAAGTAACGAAAGTAGCTTGCCGTCATTACTGAGCATCCTTCCACTGATAGAGAGAGGTATTTCTATTTCCCTCTGAAATTCCAGTTCTGCCCAAATTGTAAGTGTTGGTGTCAAAGCTTGTGTTTCAATACTGATTTTTGAAATTTTAATATTCATGGTGTTTAATCGCAATTCTAGGTAGTACGAAAATAGCGAAAAGTTCAAAGAGGAACGCTCTGCTCACTCAATATTGATTTTAATCTTTACTTTTTCAACTTTCGTCGAAACTAAAACGATTTAGTAATCAAAAATATTCGCCTGATTTATAGTTGTTTATCGCATAGCTACAATTTATAGTATTAAATAGCTATATTTTGTAGTACTTTCATATTCCAAAGAAAGGGCTTGAATATGGAACGGGACATTGCACATTTTGATTTAGACAGTTTTTTTGTTTCAGTTGAACGATTAAAAAATCCAAAGTTTTTAGGCATTCCATTAATAATCGGGGGAGGTTCCGACCGTGGCGTGGTGGCCTCCTGCTCCTATGAGGCAAGGGTGTTTGGGGTGCGCTCTGCTATGCCAATGAAATTAGCCCTGCGGCTTTGCCCGGATGCAAAAGTAATCAGGGGCGACATGGAAAGTTACTCCTATTACTCACACTTGGTTACCGACATCATCAGCGATAAAGCCCCACTGATGGAAAAGGCCAGTATAGATGAGTTCTATCTTGACCTGACTGGTATGGATAAATTTTTTGGTTGTTTTAAATGGACGAATGAAATGGCACAAACCATTTCCAAAGAAACCGGACTTCCCATTAGCTTTGGATTATCGGTCAATAAAACAGTTTCCAAAATTGCGGCAGGAGAAGTAAAACCACTTGGAAGAATAGAAGTGCCGGGACCAATGGTGAAGCCCTTTCTAAACCCACTTTCCATCAAAAAAATCCCTATGGTAGGCGATGCCACCTTTCAGGTCCTTTCACGAATTGGCGTTCGCAAAATTGAAACCCTGGCAGAAATGCCTTCTGACATATTGCAAAAGCTACTGGGCAAAAACGGGCTGGAGCTTTGGAAAAAAGCAAATGGAATTGATAACAATCCGGTGGAACCCTATTCGGAACGTAAATCAGTTTCGACAGAAACCACCTTTGAGCAAGACACCATTGACCTTGTAAAAGTAAAAACCCTTTTGGTAGGTATGGTTGAAAAGCTGGCGCACCAGTTACGAAAAGAAGTATGGCTTACCTCAGTCGTAGTTATTAAAATACGTTACAATAATTTTGACACGCACACCCAACAAACCAAAATTCCTTACACTTCTGCCGACCACACCCTGCTAAAAGTGGTGAACGAATTATTTAATAAAGTGTATGAGCGCCGGATGCGATTACGACTTGTTGGTATTCGATTCAGTGGGCTTGTGAGAGGCACTTACCAAATCAATCTGTTTGAAGACACCGCAGAAATGATTTCGCTCTATCAGGCCATCGACAAAATGAAACTTCGTTATGGTTTTGATGCCGTGCAACGCTGCGCTGGATTAAGTCTGAACCCAAAAGAAAAAGATAAGCAAAAGTAAACCATGTTTTTAAATTGTCATTCCTACCACAGTTTGCGCTACGGCACCATCCCGGTGGAGGAATTAGTTGACATGGCCGCAGAGTTAAAAATAGAAGCACTCGCACTTACCGATATAAATGCCACTACCGGCGTTTACGACTTTATTACCGCCTGTAAAAAAAAGAACATTAAACCTTTAATCGGCATCGAATTTCGTAATGGAAATAAACTTTTGTTCATAGGACTTGCAAAAACCCGTGCAGGATTTGCTGAACTCTGTCGCCTCAGAACCAAACACAACATGGATAAAACAGAGGTACCAGATATTGCTCCTGAGCTCAATGAAGTGTTTGTTATATATCCCTTGGATAACGCTCCTGCCACGCTCAGAGATTTTGAGTACATCGGCATTAAGGCCACACAACTGGTAAAACTCATCCGTTCAAAATGGCAATGTAAAACGGAACGAATGGTCATTCTGCACCCTGTAACCGTGCGGGTTAAAAAAGAATTTAACCTGCACCGGATTTTGAGAGCGGTCGAAAACAATGTTATCCTATCCAAACTTACAGAAGCTGACATTTGCAACCAGGACGAGAAAATGATAGCGCCCAATGAGTTAACGTCTCACTTTTCGGCATACCCAGTGATTATCAAAAACACGAAAAGATTAGTTGAGCAATGTAATTTTGAGTTCGATTTTAAATCGGTTAAAAACAAAAAATACTATACCAATAGCCGTTACAGCGACCGGCTTCTGCTGGAGAACCTTGCTTTTGAAGGAATGAAAAAACGCTATGGCAAAGGTCATAAAGAAGCCACACTAAGGGTTAAGAAAGAACTGGAAGTGATAGACCGCCTTGGATTTTCGTCCTACTTTTTAATCACCTGGGACATTATCCGTTACAGTAACAGCATGGGTTTTATGCACGTTGGCAGGGGCAGCGGAGCCAACAGCATTGTGAGTTATTGTTTGGGTATTACCGACATTTGCCCCATTGAACTCAATCTGTATTTTGAGCGTTTCCTGAATCCCGGACGAACCAGTCCGCCTGATTTTGACATCGACTGGAGCTGGCAAAGCAGGGACACCATACTGGATTATATTTTCAAACGTTTTGATACCAACCATGTGGCATTTACCGGCACCATTGTTCAGTTTAAATACCGTTCCATTATCCGGGAACTGGGAAAAGTATTTGGCCTGGCAAAACAGGAATTGGATTTTTTGACCAATTCACCCATCGAAGCTCACGAAAAAAACTCAGTAACCCAGTTGGTTCATAAATACGGACTAATGCTTGAAAAGTACCCCAACCAGCGCAGTATGCACTCCTGCGGGATATTAATCTCTGAAGAACCTATTACTAATTTCACGGTGATGGAGTTACCGCCCAAAGGCTTTCCCACCGTGCAACTCGATATGCACATTACCGAAAGTATTGGGTTTGAAAAATTTGATATTCTAAGCCAGCGTGGGCTAGGTCACATTAACGATTGTGTGAAATTAGTGGAGGACAACCAGGGCGTGAAAGTGGACATTCGCAACATCAAGCTCTCTAAAGACGAACCTAAGTGCAACGAATTTTTAAAACGTGGAAAAACACTGGGTTGTTTCTATATTGAAAGCCCTGCCATGCGCGGATTGCTTCGCAAATTGCAATGCGATTCTTACAAAGTGCTGGTGGCGGCATCCTCGGTTATTCGTCCTGGTGTGGCGCAAAGTGGCATGATGGGGGAGTATGTGTTCCGGCACAACCATCCCGGCGAGTTTGAATATTTCCATCCGGTGTTTGAGGAACAACTCGGAGAAACATACGGCATCATGGTGTATCAGGAAGACGTGATTAAAATTGCTCATCATTTCGCCGGACTGGATTTATCGGATGCGGACATCTTGCGCAGAGCCATGAGTGGTAAAACCCGCTCAAGGGCGGAGTTCGATGGTGTTAAAGCCCGGTTTTTTGAAAATTGTAAGGCCAAGGGTTATCCTGAGCAATTGGCCAATGAAGTTTACCGGCAAATAGAATCTTTTGCCGGGTATTCATTTTGTAAGGCGCATTCCGCTTCTTATGCCGTTGAGAGCTACCAAAGCCTGTATTTGAAGGCTTACTATCCAATTGAGTTCATGGTGGCTGTAATAAACAATTTTGGAGGCTTTTACCGCACTGAAATTTATGTGCATGAAGCTAAAATGGCCGGGGCTAACATTTGTAATCCCTGCGTGAACAAGAGCAGTTATTTAACCACCTTGTTTGGTAAGGAGATTTACCTTGGCTTTATTCACCTGAAAAGCCTTGAAAAAAACATTGCCGAACTCATACCGCAAAACCGTGAACTCTACGGTGAATTTTCGTCGATGGAAGATTTTATCAATCGTATTCCTGTGTGCATTGAAACCTTACAAATATTAATTTTCGCCGGAGGGTTTCGCTTTACTGGTAAAAGCAAAAATGAACTCATCATTGCCGGGCGAATGTTATTGGCCAACTATAATCCCGACAACAGGGATTTGCTTTTGATTCGGGAACCTGCCCGTGATTTTAAACTACCTACCCTGGCACGTTCTCCTTTTGAGGACGTGTATGACGAAATTGAGTTGCTGGGCTTTCCTGTGTCGCTTTCACCCTTTGACCTATTAAAAACCAAACACAGAGGCGATATTTTTGCCAGTGACCTTATCATCAATCATGGCAACAGGGTTCGCATGGTGGGCTACCTGGTCAGTGTTAAGCACGTGCCGACAAAAAAGGGCATGATGAATTTCGGAACATGGGTAGATGCAAAGGGTGATTTTTTTGATTCTGCGCATTTTGCAGATTCACTCAGTCGTTTCCCATTTAAGGGAGGTGGCTGTTATGCCATGCTGGCTATGGTAAAGGTGGACTTTAATTTTCCAACTCTGATTGTGGAACGGATGGAGAAGCTCCCCTTTTTGCCTGATCCGCGTTACGAAGATGATGCAGATTTAAAATTCAGAGCACACCAACGGATTAAGGAGGATATCAGCACCACACACCGGGCACCATACCCTACTGGTGATGAAATTGGCTTGCCGAGGTATAAAATGAATTTAGATTAAATTATTTTCTGATAATTCTCACTTAGAATCCAACAGCAGCAAAGTTTAATACTTAATTTTAAAACAAAAACAGACACAATGACATTAAAAGATTCCATACCCCTTCTAATTGTGATGCTAACCATTTTTTCATCACATATTTTGCTATCCCGCCAAATCAGGAAAACCAAACGTGCAGAGTGGACAGAGAGTTTCAGAAATGAAATAGCGGACTTTACCTCACAGGTAATGGGTTATACATCCCCTATTGCAACACAAGAGGAACTTCACCAAATTTTGAAAGCCTCACACTTAATTTTGATGCGCCTCAACCCAAAAGAAAAATTACACAAGAAACTCGAGAATCATGTTGCACAACTAACTTTAATTAGTTCAAGGAAAATCACACCTGAAATAATCGAAGAATTTAAAAACCATCACAACGCAACAATTATGCTGGCAAGAGAAATAATCCATTATAATACAAAGTCACTGTAAATTCACACTATAAAATCAATTCAGGATAAACCACCGGCTCCATTACTTTTGCCTGGTTTGGATTTTTGGAACGCGAGGTAATTAACTTACTGATAGAATGGTCTGCC
Organism: Bacteroidia bacterium; assembly: GCA_020846335.1. Lineage (GTDB taxonomy): Bacteria > Bacteroidota > Bacteroidia > B-17B0 > Aurantibacillaceae > Aurantibacillus. The sequence continues at coordinate 2,413 of JADLED010000328.1, read as the reverse complement.
ATGAATACAGTGGGGTAGGGTTCTAATAGCTGTTTCTTTTGTTCAAAGGAAATTCCTTTATCCAACCACGCCTTGGCAGATTCAGTACTTAAAATAACCGGCATTCGTTTTTTTGTATTGTGAATCCACTCCATGCGCGAATTGGCAGCAGTAGTAACAATAGTGAACGTGTTTAAAGTTTCATTTAATTCTTTGTTTTGCCAATACACAAACAAACCGGCCAACAAAAAATAAGGGCTATCTTTTGGATAAATAAAGTGCGGGTATTTCTCTTTTCCAAGATGGTGCCACTCATAAAAACGCCTAACAGGTACCACACAAAACCGCCCTGATTTAACTGCCCCTCTGAACGAAGGTTTACTATCGATTGTATCACCTATGGCATTAAGTGTTTGAACTCTGAGTGTTTTCGCGCTTGCCCAATCTTTTACCCACGAAGGAATTAAACCCCAACGGTATTGAGTAAATTGTTTGTCAGAAGTAATAATGGGTTGTTTCAAATGCGAAAATCCAGACTTGACATAGGCGGGTTCATAGTCCTCTTCTTCCCAGTTCAAAACAAAGTCATGCTATAACTGGAAAACATCCTCCTTCGAGAAATTGTTGGCGGTGTAATAGCACATAAAATTGAATTTTCAATATAAATGTAACAAATGCAAAACGTAATTAATCCATTTACATTTACAAATAATCGGATATATTTGCCGCGCTAAAACAATGGAAGATTATATTTTATTTAGAAAAATACTTGAGCTTGAAAAGAACAAGGATTGCCCTTTCAGGATTCCGGTGTTGTTCAACCCCACTCAGGCTGAATTTATACTCGAAGTGCCTGAGCTACAGGTAAAGGAAAATATGTTGGTTCAATTAAACATAACATCCTCTCAGACAGACACCAGCAAGCCAATGACTATCCCGGTTAAACTGAATGGAACTTCGACTACCCTTTCATTAAGGAACACGGAGGAGCTATTACCCAATGATTACCTCTTACTGAGTTGCAAATCAAATTTCGCGTTTCAATTGGCAATGAGTATACGGAAAAAAAAGGAAAATTAGGGAGATAAAATTAAGTACACACTTAAAGTAATTCATTCACAAGACTACCCGGATAGCCTGATGGTATAATCTGCTGTATACCCTTCTGTGTACACCCACAACAATTGAATTAAATGGGGGAGTTGACTTAACTGATACATTTAGCGCCGATAAAAAACTCAACATAACCAAGGCAGTCACATAAATTCATTAGGTGAAGTTTGATGGAACGTTAAAAAAAACTATCTTTAATATCAGATGTCAGGATTGTGGCCAGGTGGAATCCGTTTTATCAACCTGAAATTATTAATTCTGATATTAAGTTACACCATAAAAAGCTTTATTATGAAGACAATTATTTTTAAATCAATACATAGATTACAAATTACCTTCGGATTGTTCGTTATCGTGTTTAGTTCCAATGCTCAATTTTTTAATTCCATTGATACGACAAATTCAGTCAAATATGGTGCACGAGACGGGAGTGGAAACCAGTATTACATCGGCGGTGATATGATTGTAAAAACAAGCAGTACCAATCAAACTATACTGTGGTCAAAAAAATTGAATGTGTCACTTTTATTTGGTGTCGATATTATTGGTGTAGATGCTGGAAACAATTTACTTTCAACAAATCTTGATGTTACTGGACTTCACACCCGTACAACTGTGAGAAAAATTTCACCTGCCGGCAGTTTACTATGGAGCCGAAGGTTATACGCTAACACAAACATTATGCTCCGTGCTCACCTTGTCTCAAAGGACAATAGTATTTATTTAGGGGGTGGTGATTGCGCGTTTCAGAACGGTTTGATTAAGCTAAATTCTTCGGGTAACATCGTTTGGGCAAAGGCATACGAGGACTTTAACCTCAGAGGATTTATAGCTGCAATTAAGGAAAAAAAGAATGGGAACTTGCTTGTTGCGGCTCAGGACATAGACGCAAGTTCCTGTGTCATTTCACTATTTGAACTTGATACCGCAGGAACTTTGCTCTGGAATAAATTTTATAAGCTATCCGGCATTTACAACGGTTCCTTTGGAGATGTAGCCATGAACCTGACCAGTAAAAATGAAATTATATTCTCTATGAATCCATTCATTGGCACTGCAACTATTAGTCCCTTGATGTTTAAAACTGACAGTAGCGGAACACTTAATTGGTCTCGCAGATATTCACTTGGAGGTTCGGTATCAACTAATATGGTTTCGATGCAGATTGACCAAAATGACAATGTTGTTTCAGCGAGCAGCTATAATGCTTCATTCGGGCTGGTCCGATTTAGCTCTTTAACAGGATTGCCATTAAACGCTTCGGCAAGTGATTCAATTTGTTTTAATAAAATCAGTATACTGAATGCCAACAGCATAATTT
>JADLED010000327.1 GCA_020846335.1 Bacteroidia bacterium | reverse complement strand
CTGTGCCAATACCTACATTGAAATTTCCATTTGGCAAAGGCACAGAATTCAAATCATAAGAGGTGTTTTGTGCCATAGCACAATTAATTGTTAAAGCCAAGAAGCCTGCATAAATTAGTTTTGTTTTCATAAGCTATTGTATTAATTGTTAATTATTTTGGGTCTTTGGTTTTTGTCGCAAAAAAACCCTTACCGACAATTTATTCAATTATTAGTCCTCAAACGATGGATTGCAGCAATACACAATGCATCAAAAGTTAATTTTAACAAGAAAGAAATTTTGTTCTAAGAAGAATGAGTTTTTCACCTTCACAAATTGTGTGGGTTTGTGGTGTGAAAAATTGAAACGAGTACCTGGTTAATTTTTTTGGCTGGTTCAACCTTGTTGACACCAATACCATGGTTTTAATTTTTGCTTGTAAGTTAGGTTTTTTTGAAATTAATTATTTGTAATAAAGCCCATACTCTATTACAAATGTATTAATAATTGAATGAAAATGTATAAAATCACAAAATTAATAAATAGGTATCCAGGGTTTAAAATCACTCGCGAGGCACTATTTATAAGGGTTTGCCGCAGTATTTATGATTTAAAAAATTAGACAAAGCTTCTAAATTTAACGACCAATAGATGTTTTTAGCATTTAAGTTTACACTTAGTGTCATATTTTTTTAAGACAGAGATCTTTATGTTAAAACACAAGCTGTTTTACATGCATTGTTTTTTGTAAGCTTCACAAATAAAAGTTTAGTCAAAATAATTGCTTTAGATATTTGCAAAAAAAGTGCTGAAGTTAAAATCCAATTGTATGCGGAAGTCCTTATTCCATTTGCTCATGGACTTTAAAGCCAATGCCATACATTAGATTTATTCTTTGCGATTTGAAGGAAATTTAATAAAAAAGCAGACCGGTAAAATTTGACAATTGAACAATCAGCGCCAGCATTCCACATCACTATTTCACATAGCCCAAATTATGAATGAGCGTGTTGTTATACGTTTGAATAAAAGCCTTAAAACGTTGGTTGCGGATGTGGCTGGCCTCGGGGTTAGAGTTCACGTGATTTACATAAAGCAAACTGTCTCTGCGGTAGTTGTAAATGCAGTTAATTTTAGAATTGATAAATGTACTTGCCACCGAATCTTCGTACATAAAATAAGAGCTACTTAAATACGCTAATGCAGCCGAAGGTTCATTAGAAGCATAGTTTTGACCAAAGGCAAAAAAAGGTTTATTGTAACCAATCAAACTCATGGCACTCGGCAAAATGTCAGCCTGCGAAAAAGCCTTACCGCACTCTGAAGCCAAAGAATTATCGGGTTTAAAAAATAAAATAGGAATGGTTAGGTTGCCCACCGGATTACTAAAAAACGGGTGCTCCGAAATGCTGGCATGGTCTGCCGTGAGCACAAACAAAGTATTATTGTACCAATCGGTTTTTTTTGCAGCTTCAAAAAACAACTTTAACGAATAGTCGGCATAACCAATCGATTCGGCATTTTCGAGTTTGGTTTTAGGAAATTTATTCAGGTACTTTTCAGGCACCTTGTATGGGTGATGCGAACTCAAAGTAAAAATGGCCGAATGAAAAGGCGGTTTAAATTCACTCATTTTGTTGACCGAATATTGTAAAAACGGTTCGTCGAAAATGCCCCAAAAACCATCAAAATCTTTTTCGTTGTTGTACTCGTTCCGACCAAAATAAAGGCTGTATCCAGCTGATGGTGCCCATTCGGTAAAATTCATGGTGCCATTAATTCCGCCGTGAAAAAAGGCGCAGGTATAACCTTCTTTACCCAAAAGACTTGCAAAAGAGGTTTGCAGATTGTTGGCATAAGACGAATTTATGAATGGGTTTTCCATCAACGAGGGCAGGCCCGATAAAATGGCCGGAATGCCTTCGATGCTTTTGGTACCGTTCGAAAATCCGTTGGTAAACACCAGCGATTTACCCATTAAACTATCAAGAAAAGGCGTAATGCTTTGGGTTCGGCCAAGTTTTGTGTATTCTTTCGAAAAACTTTCGAGTATAAGCACCACCACATTTTGTTTTTTAAATACCGAATCCTTAAAGTGATGAATGGGTTGGTACATTTTTTTTAATTCCTCATCCGTAAAAAAATGATGCTCCTCAAGATTGCTGTTGCTAAAAGATTTAATGAGCGTAAACGGGGTGTTTAAAACAATGGGAACCTCTTCGGGGCGTGTTACCGAGCCTGCATTCACTATGTCTATGGGCACTCTTTGCAATCCGCCGCGCACGCCTAGTGTGGCAAGGGTTATGGCACTTAAAAAAATCACAAGTACTAAAGTCCATTGTTTCACACTTCCTTTTTCATAGTCCTGCAAATGGTTTGTTTTTATTTTTTTATAAAGTACCATTATTAAGTAAACACTTAGTATATAAAGTAAAAGTATCCACCAAAAATCACGGGCAAATTGAGGTAAAAGTTTTCCCATGTCGCTTTGCCCACCCAATTGCTTAAATAGTTCGGCGGTTGAACGTTTTCGTGTAAATGCAAAATACCCCACATCAATAAAATTAACCGCTAAAAACAACGCATTAAAAATGCCAAACAACCATAGCAGTATTTTTTGATACGTGTTTTTTAGAAAAAAACTAAAAGGCAGCAAAGACAGCAGAATAAACAAACTGTTAGACACCACAATGCTGAAACTATCAAACCTTAGACCATAAAAACTATCCGACATAAAAGAACCAAAACCGGCTTCATTAAAATGACGGTGATTGACCAAATAAAACAGCAAACGCGATAAAAAATACAGTAAATAAACCACGCTTAAGCGTTTAAGCAGAATAACTATTTGTTGTAAATACCGATCTGTCACTTTTCTAAAATTATGTGCTTATTATTTGCCTTACGAATCAATTCAAAACGGTAAATTTAAGCTAAATTTAATTAAACAAAATTAGGGTAAAAGTGATACGGGATTATTCCAAAGAGATACACGAGGTACTTAAAAAGTACTGGGGCTACGAACTATTCAGGCCGTATCAGGAAAAAATTATCCTTTCGGTTTTAGCAGGCAGCGACACCCTTGCACTTTTGCCTACGGGTGGCGGCAAATCACTGTGTTTTCAGGTGCCGGGCCTGGTATTGGGAGGCACCACGCTGGTGGTTTCGCCACTCATTGCCTTAATGAACGATCAGGTTCAGAATCTTAAAAAAAGAGGCATTTCGGCAGTAGCCATTAGCGCTGCCATGAATTACCGCGAAATAGACATTGCCCTTACCAACGCTGCACTGGGGCACGTTCAGTTTCTTTACGTTTCGCCCGAACGTTTGCAAAACGACACCTTCCGCCAAAAATTATCGCACCTGCCAATTACACTGGTGGCTGTGGATGAGGCGCATTGCATATCGCAGTGGGGCTACGACTTCAGGCCCAGTTACTTAAAAATAGCCGAACTCCGCTCTTATTTTGCCAACACCGCCATTGTGGCTTTAACGGCCAGTGCCACCCGGGCCGTGGAAGAAGACATTCAGCTAAAACTTGAATTTAAAAACGCGCAGGTGTTCAGGCAATCGTTCGAACGCGAAAATTTACGCTACGTGGTGCAGTTGGAAGAAAACAAATACGAACGTTTGTTGCGTCTGGTTTCTAACATTGGCGGCTCGGGCATTGTGTATGTACGTAATCGTAAAATGACCGAAGAAACAGCGCGATTTTTTACCCGCAACGCCTTTTCGGCCATGGCCTATCATGCAGGGTTAAAATACGAAGACAGAAAAAATGTGCAACAGCAATGGATAGACAACAAGGTGCAGATAATATGCGCCACCAACGCGTTCGGCATGGGCATTGATAAACCCGATGTGCGCTTTGTGGTGCATCTCGATTTGCCCGAAAGTCTCGAAGCCTATTTTCAGGAAGCGGGCAGGGGTGGGCGCGATGGCAAAACCGCTTACTCCACTATTTTTTTTACCAAGGCCGATCAGCAACGCCTTCTCGATAATTTTAAATTCGCTTTTCCGGAATTGGAATACATCAAACAAACCTATCAGGCCATTTGCAATTATTATCAGATTGCAGTATCTGCCGGACAGGGCACCAGTGTTGATTTTGATGTGGAGCGCATCTGTAGGAGCTATAACCTGCTGCCTGTGCTGGTTTACAACGGGGTAAAGTTTTTGGAAAAGGAAAATTATCTTGCCATTGTGGATGCCGGGTTCGAACCTTCCAAAGTAATGATGCTGGCAGGAAAGGAAGATTTGTACGATTACCAAATCCGTTTTCCAAAATTTGAACCGCTCATTAAAACCCTGTTGCGAAGCTATGGCGGCCTGTTTGAAAACTACGTGTTTATCAGCGAAAAAGATTTGGCCTACCGCGTAAAACTTTCGGTGCCCGCCTTAACCGAACATTTGGTTTTTTTGCACAAAGAGCAATTGCTTTCTTATTTGCCACAATCGGGCATTCCAAAACTGGTGTTTATGCAAGACAGGGTACACACCAAATACATGGAATTTAATCCCGAAAATTATCACAAGCTTAAAGAAAGACATTTGCAACGCATTAATTCCGTAATTGATTATACCAACAATAATACCATTTGCCGCCAGGTGCAACTGCTGGCCTATTTCAACGAATTGGATTTTAATGAGTGCGGTTATTGCGATGTGTGTGTGGCCAACAAACCAATTAATGACGAAAAACTTAAAATTAAAATAACAAGTCTTTTAAAAACAAAAGCCATGTCGCTCGAAGAACTGAAAGCCGGTATGCACAAAGGCAGCAATACCGCCTGGATTAAGGCCTTTAACAAGTTGGTGGACGATGGTGATATTTTGCACGAAGGTTTGTTGTACCGCTTAAATAGTCAAAAAAATTAAAACAATATGATGGACTTACTCCCCTTTTCGTACCATTTAAAATTACGCGACCACTTAAAATCCCAGAAAAAAACATGGGATTGGTTTTCGTCGGTGAAGGTTAAAGAAGAGCAATTGCAGGAATTCAAATCGGGATTGCTAAAAAATACCTACCGTTTGGATAAAGAAAACCATGCCGCTTTGTATGAAAAAGTAGAACT
>JADLED010000326.1 GCA_020846335.1 Bacteroidia bacterium | reverse complement strand
TCTTTGGATGCGCTGTTTCTGATAATCGTAAAATTCCACTTCCACATCGGCCAAAGGTTTGGTACTGAGTAGGTCGTTGGCTGCAACAAATATATTTCCATTGCTACCCTTTTTTAAGGAAATGCCTAAATCAGAGGCAATGATGTTGCGCGACACCACACGTTCATAACGCTGGTAGTAATAGCCTTTGCAGGGATTGTCGCGGTCTTCGTAACTGTAATCTTCATTTTCATCGTTCTCGTAGTAATTGCCAGCGTACTCATCGGAATAATAATTGAAATAGGAAATTTCATCTTCGTCGGGTTGTGCCTGCACTTCTTCCATTTCAAATTTATCGTCGAAACTGTTGCCAAGGCAAGAATAGGTAGAATACGATTTTTTGAAACGGATAATCACCCTGTAAATGGCGCCCTGCTCGGCTTTGAAGAGGCTACTCAGGTCGAGTGAGAATTTTTTCCAGACCCTGAAATCTGCCGGATTTTTGAGCCCGAGGTTAATGCGCTTTTGCACAATTTTTTTACCAACCTGCGAAATCTGACTTGAACCATCGAGGGAATTGTTTTGTAAAAATTGTAACACATTGTTTTCGTAAATTTTTATAATGGTAACATCCACCGCTTTTAAATTCACGGTTTCGAAGGGAACGGTTAATCCACTGGTAGAAGGTAGAATGTTGCCATTGCCCATAAATCTTACTGCGGGTTTTAATTCATCAAAAACAATGCTGTGTTCCGAAGCTTTTTCGAGTTGGCGGCCTTTGGCATCTTTTACGCCGGCTTCGATTCTTAAAATGTAAGACCCTGCCGCTGCGGTGCCGGGGTAAACCAACACCTGGTTGCAGTTAACTATGTATTTTATTTCTTTGAGAGAACCAATATTGATAAGGCCTTCGAGGCTTTGCGTGGCATCGATGGGATTTGAAAAATTTACCTGAATGCACACCTGTTCTTCGGGCACTACCTGCACGTACAGTACTTTATACTCTTCTTTGGCGGGTACTTCGTAATCCATTTTGGATTGGTAATCCACCTCCATGGTTTTGCCATTGCAATTGAGTTGCAGGCTGGCCGAACCAGTGGCCGGGCGTTCTATGCTATCGATGGTAAAACGGTGGCTGATGCCGGCTTCATCGTGTTGCCATTTTATGTTTAGGTTTTTGCCATTTAATTCCGCATTAAGTGTTTTCTCAATGGCATCGTTTTTAGCCACATCGGCGCTGCTGAGTGTGCCGGTGAGGCTGTAATAACTGAAATCGGCAGAGTTGTAACTTTTTAAATGATTGGCCTGCAACTGCAATGATTGTCGGATGGTTTGAAACTGGAATTCGAACTCGCGGAGTTCTTTTTTTACTTCTATGAGATCGCCTAAATGAAAAGTGGCCTTGTATTCTTTGTCCTGCTCCATTGGTTTGGAAGGGGTAAATTCGATGGTTTGGGCGTCTTTCCAAACGGTAATGCCTTCGAGGGCAGGTTCGAAGGAAAAGTAATTTTCTTTTATGGGCGTGTTAAGCTGAGTGCTGCCGGAGAGTTCTTTATTAAATTTTATTTTGATGGAAGAATGCGTGGAAATATAACCCGAGGTGAAGGCGCTGATATAGTCGGCAAAAGCGGGGTCTATTTTATCGGGTGTGTTGGTGGTAATGTTGTTGCCTAGTTTTTTAATGGTATCGTGGCTGTAATACACTACAACACCAGTGGCCACCATGGCAAGGGCCACCAAAAGGTATTTTATTTTTCCCAGTTTCATAATTTTATTTTTGAGTAAGCGCTTGTTTTTTTAGATGCGCTCACCATTTAAAATTAGGAGTTTTGGTGGGATGTGGCTTTAAAGTTGCTAACAGGTTTTGAATGATGTATGGGGTGTTGGTGAAGATTTTTCAAGGCAGGGAGCTTTCCTGTTTTTGCTTTTTTAAAAGTTCGGTTTCATACTCGAAATTTTAGCAACAAATTACCCAAAATATGAACCCAGCACAGGACTTTCTGTTGAAAAATTATAGCGGTTGTTGTTGGTTTTATTTCCGGTGCCCTTGAGGTAATCTTTGCGATCTAAATAAAATTTAATGTTGTTGTTTATTTCTTCGGTTTCGTTTTTAATGTTGATGATTTCCTGAACAATTTCAAGGGCTGGCCGGGTATCTTCGGGTATTTTTTCGACTTTTTTATTATCGTCATCCGAAATTCTGAATCCTCCTCCACTCCAGGGGAAACTATAGGTTTGCGTCATAAAGCCAATTATATCGGGACAGATGTTAGACGATTGTAGCCAACAGTGGTTCACCGCAAACACTACCTGACCGTTTTGAATGGTGCTGAGTTCTTGAGAATAGTTGTAGCCTGTGCTTTCGGCTGACACAATAAAACAGTTGGTATTTGGTTGGTTTCTGTCGTATAAATCAAAATCCAGGTTTAGTTCGTGTGCAATAACTCGCCCTACAATTTCCGAATCACGGTCGGGCATTGCCACTACTTTTATAAACGACTGATTCAAATTGTTGAGGTATTGTTTTAGGTTAACGGCCAAATTTTTTATAGCCTGATTGGAGCCCCAACTGGCCACATATCTTCCGCCCGCCACATAATTTTTTTCTTCTTCCATTTCAAAAAAGTCGAGTATCACGCCTCCGTATTGAATATAGTGCCACTCCCGAATGTGGGTACGAATTTCAGGCACTGTATTAAACCGCTGCAATGTTTCGTGCAATTCTTCTACTTTTAATTTTGCGATTGTTAAATTTTCATCCGGTTCCTGATTTTGTAGAAAGTTGCGCAACATGTCGATGGTTGGCTGCATGCCTTTAGTTTCGCCGTTTAGAAGCTTGCATTTGTTTAAATAATACATGTCCCAAAAATCGTTGGAATCACTTTTACTTAATATGTCGATGGCTTTTTTAATTTGAAACCGGCGGGCATAACAAATGGCAAGGTCATGGTAAATGGCGTTGTTAAGTGGGTCGAGTTGAATGGCTTTTTCGTAAAAGGTTTGTGCCATGTCGTAATGCCCAATTTCGTGGTAAAAACTACCTAAATTATTGTAGGCTTCGGAACTATGGTTGTTGGCAATAACGGCATCGAACAATGATTTTTCTTCGGCCCCTCCTAACTTACCAAGTGTTTCGGAAGCAAGCCGGTAAAGCGGCAGATAAGTCACATCGGCTTTAAATCCTGATATTAGTGTTCGTAGTGTTTCCTGATAAGCACCGCTATTAAAATGCTCACGGGCTTTGTCGAGATGCTCTTTGGCAGGCGAATCGGGTTGTTTGTTTTCTTTTCCTTTAAAAAAATCGAATATTCCCATTGGTAGATTTGAATACAATTAAGTTTTAATTTCACATACATTTGGAGCAGGCGGCCATTTTAGGTAAGCGCTTAAATTTGATGTTAATTTTCCATCGCACGCAACTGTTTTAGGCCTCCATTATCGTGGCATCGTCGTATTTTATTTCCTCCATCATTTTATTAATTTTTGGTTG
>JADLED010000325.1 GCA_020846335.1 Bacteroidia bacterium | reverse complement strand
TAAATCTCTTAGTGCTTCTCAGTGCCCTTAGTGTTGTATTGGTTAATTCAACACAGAGACACGGAAGTGCAGAGTTTTTCCCTATGCCTACTATGTTACTATGTGGTTTAAATCTCTTAGTGCTTCTCAGTGCCCTTAGTGTCTTAGTGGTTAATTCAACACAGAGGCACAGAGAAATAAATTTCAAATAAAAATCCCTCTTTAACCGGGAAGGGTTTTATTTTATGGCAGACTGGTTGAAGTGACTGAGTAAAAAGTAAATCGCATTGTGTGTTTACTTAATGATTATGTCGGATATGAAATCTCAGTCAGATTCTGTTTTTGTTTGTATGAATAATTAGTTGAGTGAAAGTGAGTTGGCTAAAACAAGTTTCCTGTAGCAGAAAGCCTTAGTTCAAAAATTGGCAATTTGTGGCACAGTATTTGCGATGAAATACACGTTTAGCGGTGATTTAGGTTGTAAGACTCCGGTTTAAATTCTCAGATTCAGAATCAGTGAATTTTTTCCGGAGTTTTTTTATGAAGCTGATTAATTCTTAGAGCTTTAGTATTATCTCTCTTTTTTAAACGTGCCAAAGGCCAGTGGATTTTCGGTGATTTCGGTAGTTAATTGGCGGCTTTTATAAATATCGATGGCTGCATACAGTGCTTTTTTAAAGGATTGTTCGTTGGCGGTGTTTTTGCCGGCAATGTCGTAGCCGGTGCCGTGGTCGGGGCTGGTGCGCACGGCATTTAATCCCGCGGTGTAATTCACGCCTTCGTTAAACGACAAGGTTTTAAATGGAACCAATCCCTGATCGTGATACATGGCCAGAATACCGTCGAACTGACGGTAAGTGCCGTTGCCAAAGAAACCATCGGCAGAGTAAGGACCATAAATTAAGGCGTTAAGTTTTATTTTTTCAATGGCTGGTGCAATGATGTCTTTTTCTTCGTTGCCAATTACTCCATTATCGCCGGCGTGTGGGTTTAAGCCCAACACGGCTATTTTTGGTTTACGAATGCCGAAATCTTTTACCAACGACTGGTGCAATAATTTAATTTTTTTTGTCACCAGTTCTTCTGTAATCTGTCCCGCTACTTCTTTAACCGGGATGTGACCGGTTACCAAAGCTACTCTTAATCCACTGTCGGAGCACAAAATCATCAATGGGTCGCCACCCAATTGTGCGCCAAGGTATTCGGTGTGTCCGGCAAAATTAAATTCGGCGCTCTGAATGTTTCTTTTATTAATAGGGGCGGTTACCAGGGCGTCAATCTTTTTTTCGGCAAGGGCCTGTGTGGCTTTTTGTAATGAAATGAAGGAATACTTTCCGCCAACGGCTGTGTCTTTGCCCATTTCGATGTTCACTTCTTCTTCGTAGCAAACAAACACGTTTACTTTTTTGGTATTAAGTGCAGTAAAATCGCGGATGGGATTAAAGCTGAATTCTTCGAGCCCTAATACCTTGCGGTAATACGACACAGTTTTTTGTGAACTGAAAAGTACGGGCGTGCATATTTCGCAAATGCCGGGTTCCATCAGTGTTTTAAGAATTACTTCAAGGCCAATGCCATTAATATCTCCCTGCGATATGCCTACTATAACTTTGTTGTCGATCATGGTTTATTTAATTCCGTATTTGTTTTTATACTTCAGGTATAATTCTGTTTGTTTGTTTATGAGATTAACCGGTTTACCCGAAATCCAGGCCAAAATTACATTATTGCTTTTCATGTCCAAAATATCGCCGGTGCTCACAATCAGTGTCGCTAATTTTCCTTCTTCAAGGCTGCCAATTTCTTTTTCCAGGCCAATAATTTTTGCGGCATTTAAAGTAATGGCTGCCAGTGCTTCTTCTTTGCTTAAACCATAGGCTGCTGCGGCACCCGCGTTAAATGGCAGGTTGCGGCTTTGCATGGCTTCCATATCGCCCTCTAATTGTAAACAAAACAACACGCTGTCTTTTTGCAAAAGGTAAGGCAGGCGATACACCAAATCCACATCGTCGTCAGAATGATCGGGCAAATCGTTAACGCGGTTGAGCATCACCGGTATTTTATTTTTTCGTAATTCATCCGTTATGCGGTGGCTGTCTTTTCCTCCTACAATTACCGGACGTTTAATGTTGTATTTTTTAGAAAAATTTATGGCGCTGAGCATGTCTTTTACTTTATCGGCATGAAGGTATAAATTGGCTTTGCCTTCAAACACGCGGCGCATGGCTTCAAAGCGCAGGTTCTTTTCTGTATTATCGCTGCTGTTGCAATAAGCCTGAGCATCACTAAAAAATTTATCGAGCAGCGAAATATCTTCGGAATATTTTTTATTTACCGATTTAGAAAGGCCATCCTCTTCACTAAAACGCGTTACCATCATTTTTGGAAAGTTGAGGTGAATGCCATCGTCTGCCAGCAACACGGCGTCTTCCCAATTCCAACCTTCGAGTGCCATAATGGAAGAAGCACCACTGATGAGTCCGTTGCGTGGTGTTACCTGCGTATAAAGCACACCGTTTGTTTTAACCGTGGGAACTATCTGGTTATCGGTATTATAGGCAATGAGTGCGCGCACATGTGGATTCAGATTTCCTATTTCTGCAAAATCGAGGGTGGCTCTAACTGCTTCTGCATCGTGTAGGCCCAAAACATTGTTGGTATTAATAAGTCCCGGGTACACGTGTTTGTCCTGAATATCGATAACGGTATCGTAAGCCGCGGGATTTAAGCGCAGCCCTTTGGTGGACATCACTGTTTCGATTCGGTTTTTATTGATAACAATTAAACTGTTTTCAATTACCTGGCCATTGCCTATGTGCGCCACGCCGTTGAGCAGGGCAATGTGTTCGTATTTTTTCTGAGCACTGAGTATTGTGGTAGCCACCAGAAAAAGAAAGAATATGCTGTGTTTTGTTTTCATGCTGCTTATTTATCTTAAACCGGTTTCGCTTTCGTTTACGCCTTCAAGGGTGTTGCAGTGGTAAAGGCGTTGTTGTTTTCCGGAGAACTTAACGGTTTTGCCACCTTTTTGTTTTTCGCTTAATAATTTCGCCACCAAACGTGCTCGTTCAGTTTTTATGTATTCACGTAGTTTGGCATCCTCATCACGGTCAAAATAAATTTGTCCGTCGATGATGGTTTTATCGGCTTTTGCGTAAACACTCAATGGATGGTCCGTCCATAACACCAAATCGGCCACTTTGCCGGCTTTAATGGTGCCTACCTTATCGTCGATGTGCAGCATTTTAGCAGGGTTAAGTGTGGCCAGTTTCAGGGCTTCAGTTTCGCTCAGTCCGCCGTATTTCATTCCCTTGGCAGCTTCCTGATTCAGGCGACGGGCCATTTCGGCATCATCGCTGTTCACACAGGTGTTTACTCCCGCTTTGGTTAGCAATGCCGCGTTGTGTGGAATGGCTTCCATTACCTCGTTTTTATAAGCCCACCAATCGGCAAAGGTGGATGCGTTTACCCCGTGCTTTTTCATTTTGTCGGCCACCTTGTAACCTTCTAAAATATGGGTGAAGGTGTTTACTTTGAATCCAAAGCTATCGGCCACGTGCATGAGCATGTTTATTTCGCTTTGCACATAACTGTGGCAGGTAATGAATCTTTTTTTGTCGAGAATTTCGGCCAGTGCCTCCAGTTCCAGGTCGCGGCGCAGGGTAGCCGGATTTTTTGAGGAAGGATAAATGGCCGTCATTTGTTTGCTGTATTCGCGGGCGCGTGTAAAATAATCCACGTACACCTGTTCAACACCCATGCGTGATTGCGGGAAGCGCACCACGCTCTGCTCGCCCCAGTTACTTTGTTTTACGTTTTCGCCCAATGCAAATTTTATAAAGCCATCGGCTTTGTCGTATTTCATTTCTTCGGCACTGTGGCCCCAGCGCAGTTTTATTAACACGCTTTGGCCGCCAATGGGGTTGGCCGAACCATGCAACAACTGGGCACAGGTAACTCCACCGGAAAGTTGACGGTAAATATTTATGTCGTCGGGATTAATCACATCGCCCATGCGCACCTCGGCACTGCTGGCTTGTGCACCTTCGTTAACGCCCATGGTCAGGGCAATGTGGCTGTGTTCGTCAATAATACCGGGAGTAAGGTGTTTGCCTTTGCCATCAATTATTTTTGCAAATGCCAGTTTGGGTGCATCAATGTTGGGCGCCACACGCACAATTTTTCCATCCACAATGTACACGTCGGTTTCTTTTAAAACGCTGTCGCCAAGGTTGGTCCAAACGGTGGCGTTCTTTATCAGGATGGCGGAGTAGCGGTTTTTAAATTTGTTCCACTCATCTTTAAACAGGCCTTTTTCTTCGGGCAATGCTTCGCCATAAGCACTAAAAGGATAGATGACTTTGCCAAGATTGAGTGATGGCACAGTGGCGGCATTGGTTTTCTTTTTGGCCGTATCCACCATCGATTCGAAGGTGATGGAAAAATTAAACCAGTTACCATTGGTCCACTGACCTTTGCCACTAAAGCTTTTGGCGTTTTGGTTGTAACTGCCTGTACCGCGGGCCGTGTTTAGCGAATCGAGTGGAAAGCTAAAACTAAAGAGCTGGTTGGATAGGTTGTAATTAAAATTCTTTTTGGTGGTATCAATGCTAATGCTGGCTTTTGGTTTATTGGCATCGCCCGAAAATTTGAGTTGGTAGTTTTTGCCATCCACGTTGGCCGTGTAATTACCACGAATGTCGGGTAGGTTTAAATCCACATACACATCGGCATCGCCGGCCACCCAGTGTTGCAGGATGGAAGCGTCTTCGTCGAAAATATTTTTGCTGCTGATAAAAAAGTTGGCATAATAACCGGGTTTAAGGCAACCAATTTTATTGGAGGCATTGATAAATGCGGCAGGATTTGTGGTGAGCGCTTTGAGGGCCATTTTTTCTGAAAGTCCATACTGAACAGCTTTGCGGAGGTTTTTAAGAAAGCTGTTTTTATCTTTTAAATCGGCAGTTGTGAAACAAAAAGGAACGTTGTTTTTTTCGAGATACGCCGCATTGGCCGGAGCCAGTTCCCAGTGCTTTAATTCGGCAAGGCTAATGGATTCGGCATCCAGTGGGTCTTCCACATCGTAAGCGTCCGGAAAGTTTAGTGGAATGATGAAACGGCAATTGGTGTTTTTAATATCACTGATGCGCTGATATTCGTTGCCGGCACCTTTGATGATGTAATTGACATTAAACTCTTTGCCAATTTTTGCAACTCTGAGTGAATTGAACTTATCGTTGGCTTCAAAAACAGAAGGCAGATTTTGAAGCTTATTAAATTCATCGAGGCTGATGTTAAATTCGGTATTGCCTTTGGTGGCGGCATACCAATTGGCATCGTAATAGGTTTGGTGCAGCAGGGCTATAGCTCCGGTGAGCGAGCTGGGGTAATCCTGCGTGGAAGTGCCTTTGTTTAATGAATAAAAGGCGGCGGCTTTATCGGTTATAATGCTTTCGTTTTCTTTTGTTTTGTTAAGATTTACCAACACGCCACTGCCACGCACAATGCCGTCTTTAGAGCAACTGAGGACCACGCCAAAACCATTTTTGCGCAGTTCTTCGGCAGCCGAAATGTTGTGATTAAATTGTTTGTAGGATTCGATGTGGGAGCGTATGGCCTGATTCCAGCCGAACGCACCTTTTACATTGCTTTCCATTTGCGGACCACCTTCGCGGTGTTCGCGTTTGGAGGCAGCAAGGCCGTATTCGCTGTAAATATCAATAAACGAAGGATAAATGTATTTCCCCTTTAAATCAATAACCACGGCGTTTTTAGGTACCTGGGTTTTTTCGGCGGCACTGATAACCCTACCGTCTTTTATAAGCAACACGCCGTTTTTGATGAGTGTTTCGTTATCCACCATCACGTTGGCATTAATAAATGCATAAAGTGTGTGTGATTTGTTTGGCGCTCCGTTAACCGGAAACGTAACCTGCGAAAGCGCAGTATTGGCGCTAATTGCAAGAATCAGCAATAATTTAATAATCCGGTTCATAAACCACCAAATTTAATCAGATTTAGCAAACCTGCTAAACATATTTGATTTTTATTGTTTGCATATATTGTTAATTTTACGGGAAAATAAAAACTATGTATAAAGGAATTTTACACACCCACTACCTTGTTGTTACTTTGTTCTTGCTCATTTATGTGATAAAGACCATTTTGTTATTGAGTAATAAAAATGAATTGCTGGCTTCTTTTACCAAAAAATTCAGAATTGCCGAAATGGTTATTAGTTTTTTGTTTTTAGCCACTGGTGTTTATCTGGCTACACAGCTTCCGTTTAAAGGCAAATACGATTATTTGTTCTGGATTAAAATAGTAATGGTATTGGCTTCCATACCCCTTGCAGTTATTGGATTTAAAAAAGCCAATAAAGTATTGGCGGCATTAAGTTTGTTGTTAATTACAGGAAGTTTCGGTTTGGCTGAAGTTTATTCAAAACGTAAAAACATACCAAAAGATGGTGAAAGTGCCATTGTGGCTAACGATGCCAAATCGCTTTACGAAGTGAAATGCGCCATGTGCCACGGCAACGATGGCAAGCTTGGATTGGCCGGTGCTAAAGATATTTCGGTAACACAAATGGATGTGGCGGCCATTAAACAAATTATTTTGACGGGTAAAAATGCTATGCAGCCTGTTGCGGCCACTGATGAAGAAGCTGCTCAGATTGCGGAGTATGTGTTTAATACCATTCGCAAAGGCCCCGCTTCTGAAATGCAACCGGCTGTGATGCCTGACTCGGTGGCAACCGGAAAGTAAGTTATACACGGGATTAAAATGAGTAAAGATTCGCTAAAAGCAAGCATTCATAAATATGTGGACAATTCGGATGAAAAAATTCTGAAGGTGGTGCACACTATTTTAGAACAGCATGCGCGACTTCAAAGTGAAGATGCCCTGGAAACAATAAGTGAAGACGAAATTGCCGAACTTGATAAACGATGGAATTTATACAAACAAGGAGGGATGAAAGTTTTTACGGTTAATGAAGTGAGTGAGCAGGTGAAGAAAAAATTAAAAACGGTAAAACGGCGCTAATGTATTCGGTAATACTTTTGGAAGAGGCCCGAAACGAATGGCTGGACTCTGCCTTTTATTACGAAGTTCAACAGAAAGGCTTGGGAGAAAGGTTTTCAACCATCGTAAAAATAACGCTGGACAAGATTTCCGAAAATCCAAAAATTTTTCAAAAGAAGAAGAATGATTACCGGCAGGCTGTTTTAAAACCATTTCCATTTGTTGTTTTATTCATAAGAGATAAACATTCTGATACAATAGTAGTCACCGGAATTTTTCATACCAAACGTCAGCCAAATAAAAAATTTAACAGAGAATAAATACCATTAATTTGAAACCAGTTCCAATTTCCACCGCCGCTCCTTCGCACTGCTGCATACTTGTAGGGGTAATTAATAAATTGCAGGACGATGGTATGTCGAAAGAATACCTTGACGAGCTTGCCTTTTTAGCAGAAACCTATCATTTAAAAACCATTAAATCCTTTACCCAAAAACTCGAAAAACCCGATAAAGCCACGTTTATTGGCAAGGGTAAAATGAACGAGATTAAAGAATTTGTGAAGGAAAATCTGGTGGACGTGGTCATTTTTGACGACGAACTTTCGCCCTCACAACAACGCAATCTTGAAAAAGAATTTGGTAAAAAGATTTTAGACCGTACCACACTCATTCTCGAAATATTTGAACAACGCGCACAAACCGCCCACGCTAAAACGCAGGTGCAACTGGCGCAATTGCAATACATGCTGCCACGCTTAACGGGTATGTGGACTCACTTAGAACGTCAGCGTGGAGGCACCGGCACACGTGGTGGAGCAGGGGAGAAGGAAATTGAAACCGACAGACGGATTATCCGCGATAAAATTGCTTTACTAAAAGAACGCCTGCGCGATATTGATAAACAAATGGCCACCCAACGCAAAAGCCGTGGCGAAATGATTCGTGTGGCTTTGGTGGGATATACCAATGTGGGTAAAAGCACAATTATGAATCTGTTGAGTAAAAGCAATGTGTTTGCCGAAAATAAACTGTTTGCCACGCTCGATACAACGGTGCGAAAAGTTACCATCGATAATTTGTTTTTTTTACTAAGCGATACCGTAGGCTTTATCCGAAAACTGCCCACGCAATTGGTGGAAAGCTTCAAATCCACTCTGGACGAGGTGCGCGAGGCCGATTTGTTGATTCACGTAGTGGACATTTCGCACAAAAATTTTGAAGAACACATTAACGTGGTAAAACAAACCCTGCAGGAAATTGGCGGTGGCGATAAACCCTGCATTTTGTTGTTTAATAAAACTGATGCCTTTACCTATACGCAGAAAGACGAAGACGATTTAACACCTACCACGCGCGAAAACCTGTCGCTCGACGATATTAAAAACACCTGGATGAAGAGCCTGAACAACCCTTGTTTGTTTATCAGCGCTCAGGACAAGGATAATATTGATGAGTTTAGGAAAACACTTTATGATATGGTGAAGGAATTGCATGTGAAGCGGTATCCGTATAATAATTTGTTGTATTGAAGGGACGGAAGGGACTGAAGGGATAGAAGGGACGGAAGGGAGGGAAGGGACTTATGGGACTCAAGAGACAAGAAGCAAGAAGCAAGACTCTGGAAATACTAAAAATTAAAAAAAATAACTCAACACCAACAAAAAAACTTAGTGAGCCTGAGTGTACTTTGTGTCTAAGTGGTTAAAAAAGAAACAGAATTACATTGACAATTGAATTCAAATACGCACAACAAAACGATTTAGAGAAAATTGTGGCAACCTATAATTCCACAGTGGCTTCGCGAATGGTGACCGCCGATTTGGAAGAAGTGCGTGTGGAAAGTAAACAGGCATGGTTCGATGCGCACAGTGCAGAAAAACGCCCCCTTTGGTTGGTGATGTGTGATGACAATTACGCCGGCTGGATGAGTTTTAATTCGTTTTATGGTCGCCCTGCTTATGATGGAACTGTTGAGGTGAGTATTTATCTCGAAGAAAGTGCACGGGGCAAAGGACTTGGTAAGGCCTGTCTAAAAAAGGCCATTGAAAGCGCACCGCAATTAAATATACATACGCTGCTTGGTTTTATTTTTGGACACAATAGTACCAGCCTTGAACTCTTTTATAAATTCGGATTTAAACAATGGGCCTTGCTGCCTGCCATTGCCAACATGGATGGCCAAATGCGCGATTTGGTGATAGTGGGGTTGAAGGTGTGAGAAAAAATTAGTGTTTGGAATATCTTTTTCTGGGGTGCCTTCCACCATAAACCACTTTGTATACAACTACAGTATCTCCTTCTATTTCATAAATAACATGATAAGGAAATTTTTGTAGCGATACCTGACGAAAGTCCTTGTATTTTTTTTGATATAATTCAGCTTGTGATTTTAAACTATCAAGTTGCTCCTCCCAATTTTGAAGGAATCTCTCTCCAAGCCCATCAAGTATGTTTTCGTAATAAAGAAAGGCTTCAATAACATCATTGGCAGCGGAATCTTTAATAATGAGGGCATACATCATTTCCTAAGCTTTTGGTAAGCCATTTTGCGCACGTCAGAAACTGTGTGCGATTTACTTTTTCCTGCTTTGTGTTCTTTCTTTAAGCGATCGAGTTCTTTTTTTTCTTTTGGGTTTAAATCGTATTCGTATTCTTTCGATTTTTCGAAAAGTAGTGTATGTATGGCTTTCAGAAAATCTTTGTCGTTGATAACGTCAATGGCGTGGTAAATTTCCTGTTTAATTAATTCCGATTTCATAGGTGTTAAAATTTCTTCAGGTGTTAAATCTGTTCAATTGATTTTTTAATATCAAATGCAAAAGTTTTTATGTTAGACTTACATTTGGCACTAACCCAAATTTACCTAAAAGATTTTAATGTTAATGTAGAATGTAACAATTCTGTTTCATTTTAATAAGGTCGAGATTTGAATGGCTTTTGATTAAGAAATGTTGCCAACTTTTGCCTGTTTAAAATCTTCAAATCTTTCCTTAATTTCCCCCGCATTTTCAATTATTGTTATTAGATTTGTTACTTAGACTTATTTTTCTATGGGAAAATTATCAGACAGGGTTAACCGAATTTCCGAATCGCAAACCATTGCCATGGCCCGCAAAAGCCGCGAACTTAAAGCGAAGGGAATTGACATCATTAGCCTTAGTTTAGGCGAACCCGATTTTGCCACACCACAAATAATTAAAGACACGGCCAAAAAAGCCATCGACGATAATTTTAGTTACTACACACACGTGTCGGGTTATGTTGAACTGCGCGAAGCCATTTGCAATAAATTTAAACGCGACAATGGTTTAACTTATACACCTGACGAAATTGTGGTTTCTACCGGTGCCAAACAAAGTATTGCCAATGCTGTTTTATGTCTGGTTAATCCAGGCGAAGAAGTGATTATTCCCGCACCATTTTGGGTGAGTTATTTAGAAATTTTAAAACTCGCAGAAGGGGTTCCTGTTTTTATTGAAACCACCATTGATTCTAATTTTAAAATAAGTGCTGCCCAACTCGAAGCCGCCATTACTCCCAAAACAAAACTGATTATGCTGAGCACGCCCTGCAACCCAACCGGCAGTGTTTACAGCAAAGAAGAATTAAAAGCACTGGCCGAAGTAGTGGCCAAACACGAAGATGTGTTTATACTCAGCGACGAAATTTACGAACACATTAATTTTATTGGCGGCCATCAAAGCTTTGCCCAATTCGATTTTATTAAAGACCGCGTTATTACCATCAACGGCGTTTCTAAAGGATTTGCCATGACCGGTTGGCGCGGAGGCATTATGGCAGCACCTAAATGGCTGGCACAGGCCTGCGATAAAATGCAGGGACAATTTACCTCGGCCACCAGCAGCATTACTCAAAAAGCCATGCACAAAGCCATGGAGCTCGATTACGAAACCTACATTCTGCCAATGCGCAACGCCTTCTTAAAACGCAGAAATCTGGTGTATGAACTCATGAAGGAAATTCCGGGACTAAAAACCAATTTACCCGAAGGCGCCTTTTATTTTTATCCGGATGTGACGTTTTATTTCGGAAAGAAGTACAACGCTCACACAATAAATAACGGCACCGATTTATCGCTGTTTCTTTTAGAAGAAGCCAATGTAGCGCTGGTTCCGGGTGCGGCTTTTGGTAAAGACGATTACATTCGTTTTTCGTATGCCACCAGCGAGGAAAATTTAAGAGAGGCCCTGAAACGCATGAAAGAAGCTTTAGCCAAACTTCAATAATTTTTTTTCAGAATGAAAAAATTCTCCATCAAAAAAGAACAAATCCGCGAAATTTTTAAGTATTTCAACAACCTCAATGTGCTGATTATTGGCGACGTAATGATTGACAGTTACTTGTGGGGGCGTGTGAACCGCATTTCGCCCGAAGCACCGGTGCCAATTGTAACCGTGGGGAAAAAGGAACGCCGTTTGGGTGGCGCCGCTAATGTGGCTCTTAACATTCAGGCATTGGGCGCTAACCCAATTTTGTGTTCGGTAATTGGGGTGGATTACGAAGGCCAGGCTTTTATGGATTTACTTAAACAGCAAAAACTAAGTCAAAAAGGTATTCTAAAATCGCGCGACAGAATTACCACCGTTAAAACCCGTGTAATAGGTAACAATGCCCAATTACTGCGTGTTGACGAAGAGATTGAAGAAGATATTACCCCATCTGAAACACAACAACTCATTACCTTAATTTCCTACATTATCAATCACGATAAAATTGATGTGATTTTGTTTGAAGATTATAACAAAGGTTTAATTACACCAAAACTAATTTCCAAGGTGGTGGAATTGGCCAAGAGCAAGGGGATTCCAACCTGCGTTGATCCCAAGAAAAAGAACTTCAATTCCTACAAGGGCGTGAGTTTGTTTAAACCAAATTTAAAGGAATTGCGTGAAGGCATAAAGCTTGACATCAGTGGCGACAACATCAACGAGTTGCAGCGCGAGGTAAGCAGTTTCAGGGTAAAACAAAAAATAGACACGGTGCTGGTAACACTGGCCGAAAAAGGTGTGATTACCAATTCACGAAAAGTAAAAGAACATTTACCAGCTCACATTCGCAGCATTGCTGATGTAAGTGGGGCAGGCGATACCGTTATAAGTGTGGCGGCCCTTTGCCGTGCGCTCGAGTGCAACGATGTGGTAACCGCAGCCATTGCCAACCTCTCGGGCGGTCTGGTGTGCGAACAAATTGGCGTGGTGCCTGTAAACAAAGAGCAATTGCTCGAAGAAGCGATGAAGCTAGATTTTGTGAGATAATTCATTTCAACACAGAGAAGCAGAGGCCCAGAGACACAGCGGGAAACATAGTAGAAATATGTTCTATTCACTACAAAGGAACAGACTATAATATTCTTACGGAAACTGTTATAAGACTGGCAATAGAGGTACACAAGGAGTTAGGGCCTGGTCTTTTGGAATCTGTTTATGAAACATGTTTGGTAAAATTATTAAAAGACGAGGGGATTCCTGTAAAAACTCAGGTAAGGGTGCCATTTGTTTTCAGAAACGAAACTTTAGATTTTGCGATTCAGTGTCTCTGTATCAATAATCTCAGTAACTTAGCATCCTAAATGAAACACGATACAGTAACCCCCTATAATACCGGCGAAGAAAAAAAAGAACAGGTAGCGCAGATGTTCGATAACATCGCCAATCGCTATGATTTATTAAACAGTATTTTGTCTTTGGGCATACACAAAGGCTGGCGTAGAAAATGCGTGCAACTGTTACGCAACAAACAACCGCAAAACATTTTGGATGTGGCCACCGGCACAGGCGACTTTGCCATTGAATGCGCTAAATTAAATCCAAAAAAAATTACTGGTGTTGACATTAGTGAAGGCATGATGCAGTTTGGCCGCGAGAAACTGGTGAAACTGAATCTCGACAAATTAATAATTCTTGAATACGGCAATGCCGAAACACTTAGCTATGCCGACAATACCTTTGATGCCATTGTGGTCGGCTTTGGCGTGCGTAATTTTCAAAACCTCGAAAAGGGCCTGGCCAATTTGTTGCGCATTTTAAAACCAGGCGGTCAACTTGTGGTGCTCGAATTTTCTTATCCCCGCAACCCATTGGTAAAAGGGATGTACAACTTTTATTTTTCTTATATCACACCGCTAGTGGGCCGCATTTTTTCTAAAGACACACGAGCCTATACCTATCTGACCGAAAGTGTAAAAGCATTTCCAAACAACGAAAACTTTACGCAGATTATGAAAAATTTGAATTACAAAAACACCAATTTTAAAACACTTAGCCTTGGTATTGCCGCTATTTATTGGGGCGAAAAATAGTTCTTAAAATTTGTATTTCCTTTACTACCGAATCCGGTTTCTGCCGAAGCAAACAACTTGTTAAGCAGAAAAGAATAATTACATTTGACAAAACAGCCTCCGGTTAAAATTGAATTTGCTACAATGGCAAAATTCGGAAATCTGAAAATTACATACCTGTTATTGCTGATGGTGCTGGGTGCCGGCGCGCAGCAGTCACTTTCCATCGAAAGTCTGAAACAACAGTATTTGCAATGTAAAGACAGTGGTGAGAAAGCTGAGTTGTTAATCACCATTTCAGAACTAAGCTACACTGCCAATCAGCAGCAATCAGAGCGGTATGCCAACAGGGCCTACGAATTATCCAAGGAGAAGTCGTCGGTAGAACTCAAGGCACGCGCGCTCATTCAGCTTATTAATGTTTCGTTTCAGAACAGCAACAATCAAAGAGCCACTGTGCTTACTAATGAACTGATGAAATTGTTGGACAAATTACCCAATCACCGTTACCATTCAGAGGCCTACCGTGTTGCCGGAAGAAATTACCATTTGCGTGGCGAATATCCTCTGGCATTGAGCAATTATTTTAAAGGTTTAAAATATTCTGAAGAAGAAAAAGATACAGTTCAGATGGGCGAAATGTATAATATTTTAGGGGGCGTGTATTATAACCAACACGATGTGAAAAATGCCTACACATATTATTACAAAGGATTACAGATTCAGTTTAAAAAAAATAATTTTCAACGCATTGGTCGTGGTTATTTAAACATTGGCAGTACGTATTTGTTAGCAAAGGAATTTAAAAAAGCAAAATCGGCGCTCGACAGTTCACTTTATTATTATTCAAAGGCCAACTATGAAGAAGGAAAACTTTTGGTGTACACCACATTGCCCGAAATTTATGTGTCTTCCGGACAAGTGGATACTGCCTTAAAATATTATTATCTGGCATACGATTTTTTAAAGGAGCACAAGCGTAATTTTTATATTCCCCAACTCGATTTGCAAATAGCACAGTTGCTGGTTCAAAGAAATAAAGTAGAGGAGGCGTTGAAACGCATACAAAGCGGCATTGACGCCGGAGTGCTTAACCGGCAGAATCACGATCTGGCGCCGCTTTATCTTTTAAAGTCGGAAATACTTGATAAAGCGGGCAGGAGCAAGGAGGCTTTTGAAAGCTTTAAAAAATACAAATTGTATTCCGATTCTGTTATTAATGCTGCGTCTATTAAAAAACAAACTGAGGAAACTCTTAAATACGACTACGATAAAAAAGAACTGCAACAACAACTTCAAATTCAGGAACAGGATGATCGAAGGAGAATCATTATTATTGCCTCGGTTATTCTTTTAAGTATTTTGTTTTTTGTGTTTTATTACCGCTACCGCATTAAACAAAAAGCAAATAAGCTTTTGGAAAGAGCCAACACCAAATTGGCCGAAAAGAATTTGCTCATTGAAGAAAAATCGAAGGAGTTGCAGGAATCTTTAAACGAAAGAGAATTGTTGCTAAAGGAAATTCATCACCGGGTTAAAAATAATTTGCAGGTTATTTCGGGTTTGCTGGAATTGCAAAAAGAAGAACTAACCGAAGACGGATCGAAAGCTGCATTTGACGAAGGACAGAGCCGGATAAGAAGTATCTCCCTCATTCATCAAAACCTTTATCAAAACGAAAAACTGGGCAGCATTCAGTTTAAAACCTTTGTGGAAGAATTGTGGGAACAAATTAAAGAAGTGTTTGAACAAAACAACCGCGAAATGAAACTGGAAATGCAAATGCCCGACACTATTTTTGACATTGACACCGCAGTGCCATTGGGTTTAATTTTAAATGAGTTGCTTACCAATTCATACAAATACGCAGCTTCCGAAAATAAACAAGGCCACGTAAAACTTTTGCTTACTGGTGGGGATAAAGGGAATTTTAAATTGCAATTTTCCGACAATGGACCGGGTTTAAAAGAAGGCACAGATTTTGGAAGTGCCAATACACTGGGCTTACGTTTAATTAAAGGGTTGGCGGGGCAGTTGGCCGGTAAGGCGCAATACTATTATGATAATGGCGCGGTGTTCGAAATCGAATTTAAGGATTCAAAAGCAAGATTGAGTGAATAAAACGAATCCGTTCATCCCAAAATACAAGCGTTTCAGCACAAATTTGAGCAGGTAATTGGTTTCGGAAGTAGATTTGAATATGGCAATATTATCTATTAACGAATTTACTGAACGTGTGCATCAAAAACACATTCCCTGCAAACAATGCAGAAACGGTATGAAAGAAGTTTCTATTCGAAAAACAGATGCTTTATTATTTTTGTTTGGCTTAAAAAAAGTTCCGCACCGCTATATTTGCGATGATTGTGGACTTGAAATTAAACTGGATAAAGACTGAGCAATTTTATCTGCACAAAAAAACTAAACCCTTAAAAGAATGAAAAAAACCAAACAGAAAAAATAATATGCAAAAACCGGTAATTGGTGTTGTGGAAGACGAAATGGTAATTGCCGATACCATTTGTTTAAACCTGCGCAAACTGGGCTATACCACTACCACCACGTCGCCCAGTTACGCAAGGGCCATTAAAATGATGGAAGAGGAAAAACCGGATCTGATGCTGGTGGACATTAATTTGGGTGGCGAAAAGGACGGTATTGATTTGGCAAAACACATCCGGCAACATTATCCAATTCCAATTATTTTTTTAACCGCCAACAGCGATGCCGCCACCCTCGAAAGGGCCAAGCAGGTAAATCCCGACGGCTACATTGTAAAGCCCTACAAAAAATCAGATTTGTTTGCCGCTATTGAAATAGCCATGAGCAACCGTTCGCGGCAGTTTCAAAAACCGGAAGCCATTGATTATATAATGGTTAAAGACGGTTACGATTACATCAAGGTGTTTTTAATGGAAATTGTGTATGTGCAGAGCGACCAGAACTACGCAGTGCTAAATCTTAAAAACGGAAAAAAATTAATGGTACGATCCACCATTGGCGAAATGATGGAAAAGTTACCACCCAATGTGTTTAACCGCATCGGTCGGGGAACAATTGTAAACACACAACACATTAACAAAGTGCAAACCGATAAGGTAATTATTGGCGATGCAGCGTTTACAATAAGCAAAGCCACCCGCGATGGTTTAATAGCCTTGATGGAAGGACTTTTTAAATAAAGTCTTTTTGTGTTTATGGCTGTAATAAAAAAACAAAACCGGTAAAATGCTACAGAGTCACTGTACGCAAAATTCATATAAATGAAAACTTAACTGTAAACCGTAATTTAATGTTCATCTAACATTCAATGCCAGAATACAGAAATTGAGGTAAAAGAATTTGGATGAAAGAGAAGGGGAAAGGGATTAGTAAAGTACAAGTTTGATTCATTACTGAAATTGGTATAAATTAGTATATAATTTTGAATAACCAGCTGAAAATACTTATTGTAGAAGACGAGCCCTTTGTAGCCATGGACATGAGCGACATGCTGGAAAAAATGGAATACCAAGTGTTGCAAACTGTGGGGAGTTATGAGGAGGCAGTTCAGTCTCTTGAGGCGAACAGACCTGATTTTGTGCTGATTGACATTAACCTGGAAGGAAAAAAAACAGGCATTGACCTTGCAAATTTTATTCGGGAAAAATACAGCCTCCCTTTTGTTTATGTTACTTCCCATTCTGATAAGGAAACGGTTCAATTAACCAAACAAACTCAACCAAATGGTTATGTTGTAAAACCTTTTGAAGCGGCAGATTTGTACACTACTATAGAATCGGCCTTGGCAAACTATAATATGGGTAGAACCGGAACGGCATCTTCCGAAACCCCAACTAAAATGCTTAGCGATAGTTTGTTTGTGAAAACGGATAAGAATTTTGTGAAGATAAAGATTGACGATATCCTCTGGTTGCAATCGGATGGGAATTATTTATATCTTTTTACTGATAAAAAGAAGTCAATTGTGCGTTCAACTTTTAAGGATTTTATGCAGAATTTACCGGTTGCCGATTTTATTCAAATACATAAATCCTACATTGTGAACATACACAAAATAGATTCGTTTACTCACGATGAGCTAAGCATTCATAACACACAATTACCCTTAAGCAGGTTTTATAAAGATGAACTCTTAAACAAACTTAACAGGGTTTTATAATCCTTTTTTGCATTTAGTACCCATTTATTTACATTTTGTACCATTTATTAGCAAAACAATAACAGTATTTACATATTTGTTGGGTAATTCATGCAGAAAAAATTTAATACACTGTTTCTACTTCTGATGCTGGCCCTCCCGCTTGTTGCTCAAAAAAGTAATGAGGAAAGGCAATTGGACAGTTGTAATTATTTTCTCTACACTGGCAAGCACTTAAAAGTTTTAAAAATACTCGAATCATTAGAACCCCGGTTGAAAGC
>JADLED010000324.1 GCA_020846335.1 Bacteroidia bacterium | reverse complement strand
TTCGGAAAGAACTTCTGGTAAATCTTTATTTTCTGAATCAGGAGCATGGCAAAAGGATAAAAACGTGAGTGCAACAAACAGATACATTGTTTTTCTAATTCCTGAATTTCTCATGGTAGCCATTGGTGAAATTTTATTGCATTTAAGTTATCACTTATATTTTCCATATCATGCCTGTTGTTGGGCTAATGCATCTCTATTAAAATAATTTACCTGACCGGCCTGTTTTTTATCAGGTAAAAATATTCTAAAACCAGCGTGTCGCCAACCGGTCCTTTAAGTTGCCGGGTTAACTGATACACCTCGTTTAATGCCGGATTTCGCGGGATTAAAAAATAAAGTTCAGATGCAAGTGCTTCTGCGTTTGTTTCATGTTTTAGTGCGAAGCTGTTACGATTACACATTAAATTAATTACCAAGGGCTTTGTAAAGGCAATCTGGTCATTGGTTTGCGTGTATTTTTGTATTGCGTCAAAGTCTGGTTTTAATTCGGCACTAAATGGCCCGAGTGGTTTATCAGGATTTTTAATCAGAAACAGGGTATTAAAATTACTCACAAAAACAATTATTAAAATGCCATTTATGACTTGCAACCTATACTTTAGAAAAGCTTGCTCGCCTTTTAGTAATGTCATTAAACCTTTTAAAAAAAAGTAAAACAACAAAGGCAAAACAGGTATGAGGTACCGCGTGGCTGCTGATTGATCGGGCCGAACCAAAAGTGTCAACAAATAAAAAAACAGACTTAACAACACAAAGGCCTGTTCTCTTCTGAGGTTGGTCATCACACCAAACACAATGCCTGCAAGTGCCAATAGCTTTATAAAAATATTGATGGCATTAGGCAACTCCTGCTCGAAAAAATAGCCCAGATTACGGAAATAAAATTGAAAATTATCCGTAAAACTTTGAATCGTAAGAAACTCTTTAAGTGTGTGCTTGTAAAAGCTGAATTCCACATTACTTAACGAAGGCATTAACAGCCAATGCATCACAAAAACCAACGCTAATGCTCCTAATGCCTGCGATGCCAGTAATTTTAGTTTGGTGAATGGGCTGTAAGAAAACGAATTGTTAAGCACGAAACCAATCAAATATGCCAGATAAAAAACCAGACCCACAAGCCGCACATGAATTAAACAGGCAAATAACAGTGCAATTACATAAAACGCCGTTCTGGTTTTAAAAGTGGACAAATAAAAAATGCCATACAAAATGGCCATAAACAGAAACTCAGCCACAATTTCGTTTTTTAAACCAATGCACCTGTAATTGTAAACCACACACAAACTGAGAAAAAAACTTTGCCAGTCGGTAAAATGCTTTGTAAAAAAGAGAAAAACAAGCAATCCCGTCAGCACATAGGTTAAACACACCAGATTTTTATAATTGATAATGGCACCTGAATGGTTGGCACTTAACAGCAGCGAAAAGAATACACCCCGCTTAACCGGCGCATGATGGATGTGATTAACCACTGTTTTGTAATCGCTGGTGTTAAACAAATGTTTACTCTGATAAATGTATTGCACATAATCATCGCCCCAATCTGCCGTATCGGTTTTATTAATAAAAAACAGGGGCAATAAACAAATGCCGACTGCAATTAAAAACCAATATGTTTTGCCTTGTAGCATTTAACTTTGACTCTATTCAGCGGCCATGCACTGCAATGCTAAAACTAACATTGACAGCACAGATATTTGTATTTGATTGAAATTATGAATTTACTTTATTTATTTTTCAGTTATTAAAATGCGCCATCCATATATTATTTAATCTCGAATTCAAAGGCCATTTCTCCAACTTTAACAGCACCGTCGGGCATTTCAAATTTAAGTTCTGTACTAAATAGATAATTACCCCTAGCCAAATGAAAATCGTTGGTAGAATAACCACTCTTCAATTTTCGGAAATCAGGTTTCACATCCACAATTACTGTATCCGCATTCTTTATTTGTGTGATTGATTTAAAAAATAGCGCGTACTTATCTGAATTCACGTTTTGTGAAAGAAAATTGTTTTTAATGGTAACATGGCATAGGTTACTTTCCTTTGATACCATCTGAAAAATAA
The DNA here is from genome assembly GCA_020846335.1 of Bacteroidia bacterium. Taxonomy (GTDB): domain Bacteria; phylum Bacteroidota; class Bacteroidia; order B-17B0; family Aurantibacillaceae; genus Aurantibacillus. The sequence continues at coordinate 24,704 of JADLED010000324.1, read as the reverse complement.
AGAAGTCGTGAAAATTGGCATTCTTAATAGTAATGCCCAGGTGGCAGCCAAAATTTTGACTGTGATAGCTTATTTTGTTTAACTGAGTTTTTATGTCTGATAGTAATATCAGCTTCAATAAACTGTCATCCTTTATTTTAAAATGAGCAATGCTATCAAGTTCACGCGTCCTTAATTCATTAAAATCCTGTGCAAGAAAGTACTTTTTGTTTTTTTTCAATTCAGTGCATAAGCTATTCAACTCCAACAATTGTTTTTTATAATTGAACAGTAAGTTTTGCCGTGTATGTGCACCACTAAGCATTTTAGTATCTACAGTCCTAAACAATCTTAAAATCGCTTCCTGTGTTTGCACATAAAATTCCATTTCGTAGCCTCTGTAGCGCTTGTTTTGTTCAAGCCTAAGCAACAACTGATCCTCCAGCAGTACCATTTTATCCAGCAATTCGGCACTGTATAAAGCGTTAACAGTTGTATTCTCAGTATTAGTGCAGGATGCGAGTAGAACAAGGGTGCAAATGTAGGCCAGTATTTTTTTCATGCGTTTTATATTGCGCTACAATTCATTCTAAATGATTACAACGGAATTCATACCAGGTATTCTGTTCGCGGTACTTTGTTGCTTGAGCCTCTACTTCAAAATCACCTTTGTAAACAAAGCCCAGTTTTTCCAACACCCGTCGCGAAGCCAGATTTTCAGGATCGGTTGTGGCGTAAATTAGCTCAGTTCTTAAAAGCTGGCAACCATATTCCAACACTGCTTTCCCGGTTTCTGTGGACAAGCCATGTGCCCAGTAGTTGCGGTTAAACCGGTAACCAAAATCATAATAATTAACCTGGCCGTTAGTAATTTCAGTAATAAGTTTAAAACCAGTCCATCCAATAAATTTGTCACTTTGTTTATCTACCACCGCCCAACGGCCAATGCCATTGTCTGCATATTGTTTTCGTACAAAAGCAATTACCTCTTTTATTTTCCCGATATTTTGTACCGGTTCATTGCCCAAATAACGGTGTACCTGTGGGTCAGAGTCCATTTCAAACATGGCCTCAGCATCTACTTCCAGCAGTTCTCGAATGAGTGTTCTGGGCGTTTCCACAAATACTTTCATCTTCACTTAAAATATTTTACCGGGATTTAAAATCCCCTGCGGATCGAACACACGTTTAATTCCCCGCATCAACTCCAACTGATGGGGCGGAAACACAATGGGTAAATAATTTTTTTGCACCAGACCAATGCCATGCTCACCGCTAATAGTGCCACCCAAAGCCTTACACAATTCAAAAATTTCGGTGATGCCTTTTGGCAAATCGTTTTCCCACACCTCATCACTGAGCTCGCCCTTAATTATGTTTACATGCAAATTGCCATCGCCTGCGTGACCATAGCACACCGATTTAAAACCATAGCGGGTGCCAATTTCCTTTACACCTTTTAAAAGTTTGGGTAATTCAGCACGCGGCACCACCGTATCTTCTTCTTTATACACGCTGTTGCTTTTAACGGCTTCGCCCACTTTGCGGCGTATTTTCCAAAGGGCGTTTTTTTGTTCGGCACTGTCGGCAAATAAAATTTCGTCGCAATTATTTTGTTGCATCACATTGCCAATTATTTCGCAATCGGCCATCAACACCTCGGCATTGTTGCCGTCCACTTCAATTAAAAGCAGGGCCTGCCATTCGGGTCTAATTACAAAATTTACTTCCCCCGAATATTTTATGCTCCAGTCAATGGCATCGCGCTCCATAAACTCCATGGCACTTGGGGTAATGCCCTGTCGAAACACGTCACCAACGGCCTTGCAGGCATCTTCGGCACTTTTAAAAGGTACCAGCATCAACAAATCGGTTTTAGGCAGCGGAATGAGTTTAAACACAATTTTGGTAACAATGCCCAATGTGCCCTCGCTGCCCACCATTAAATGCGTGAGGTTGTAGGCCGTGGAATATTTTAAGGTGTTGGCACCTGTCCAAATAATTTCACCGCTTGGCAGCACCACTTCAAGATTCAACACATAATCGCGGGTGGTACCGTATTTAACGGCTTTAGGTCCGCCACTGCTGTGTGCAATGTTGCCACCCAAACTGCAACTGCCCCAACTGGCCGGGTCGGGTGGATAAAACAATCCGAGTTTTTTTACTTCTTCCTGAAAAATATAGTTGATAACACCAGGTTCAACTGTGGCCTGTAAATTGCGCTCATCAATCGCAATAATTTTATTGAATTTTTCCATGCTCAACAGCACGCCGCCCATTATTGGCAAAGCACCGCCGCTAAGGCCGGTACCCGCACCACGCGTGGTAAGTGCAATGCGGTTATCGCTGCACACTTTTGCCACTGCCGCTACCTGCGCCGTTGTTTGGGGCTTAACCACCACATCGGCCAAAAACACAAAGTCTTCGGTTTCATCCTGCCCGTATTTTTCGAGTTGTTCGTGATCGGCACTGATAAAATCGCTGCCCACAATAGCCTGAAGTTGTTCAAAGGTTATTGACGTTACCTTGTTATAATTATGCTTATCCATTTTAATAATACACTTTTAAAGTTACTAAGTTTGATTGCCGGAAAATTATTCGGTTTGTAAAAATTATACTTGTGTTTATTAACACCCACACGCACCGGCAGATTTACGATGCCAAAATAGAACTGGTAAATTACTCCACCCAAACCGTGGAGGAAAAGCCACGCCTCTACTCGTTTGGCCTGCACCCCTGGTTTATTGAAAAAGACAGCCTGCACCGCCAACTCGACCAGGTAAAATTTAATTTACTCGACAAACGTTGCCTGGCCCTTGGCGAATGCGGGCTCGACAAACTGAGTAAAGTGGATTTTGAATTGCAGACCGAAGCCTTTATAGAGCAAATAAAAATAGCCAACGAGTTTAAAAAGCCACTCATTATCCACTGCGTAAAAGCATTTAATGAATTGATAAATTGCCTGAACGATGCCGACAACCAAATGCCGGTGATTATTCACGGCTTTAATAATAACGAAAACATTGCGCGGGTAATGGTGAATCAGGGTTTTTATTTTTCGTTTGGAAAAGCCTTGTTGGGCTACGAATCAAACGCAGCCAAGGCCCTTAAAAATGTGGGTCGTAAAAACTTTTTTCTGGAAACAGACGATGCAGATCTGTCGATAAAATACGTTTACAAAAAAGCCGCCGAATTGCTGGGCGTGGATGAGGAAATAATTATTCAACAACTGCAAAGCAATTTTGAACGCGTTTTTAATTATAAATTGGACTGATTTTTTTGCTTTGTGATAAAAAGCAACAACTATGTAATAACCTAATGCAGATAAATTAAATGGATACCAGTTGGATGGAACGCACGGCGCTGTTGGTTGGCGCCAAAGGTTTGGAAAAATTAAACAATGCCCATGTAATGGTGGTGGGCCTTGGCGGTGTGGGCTCCTACGCGGCTGAAGCTATTTGCCGCAGTGGCGTTGGCAAAATGACCATTATTGACGGCGACACCGTTGACCCCACCAACCGCAACCGGCAATTGCAGGCATTGGTAACCACACACGGGCAAAATAAAGCCCACCTCATGGCCGAGCGCCTAAAACTGATTAATCCCGAAATTGATTTAACGGTGATTGATGAGTTTAAAAATCCGGACGATATGAAAGTGGTGATGGCTAAAAAGTACAGCTATGTGGTAGATGCCATTGACAGCATTTCGCCAAAATTGTATTTGCTGCAAACCGCTTACTACAACAATCAAAGGATAATTTCGAGCATGGGTGCGGGTGGAAAAATGGACCCCACAAAAATTGCGGTGGTGGATATTTCGCAAACCAACATTTGCCCCATGGCACAATACGTGCGCAAACGCCTGCGCTACATGAATATTTATAAAGGCATTAAATCGGTTTACAGTACCGAACTTCCTGCCAAATATTCCATCATGCGCACCGATGGCAATAAATTTAAAAAATCGGCTTATGGCACCATTTCCTATTTACCGGCAGCGTTTGGCCTCACCTGCGCCTCGGTGGTAATACGCGACATTGTTGGCTGGAAAGAAATTAATACGGGACTAAAAAAAGAAAAATAAGGCTATTAAGCCAAATCGGTTAAGCCATTGCGAATGGCATATTTTACCAAACCCACAATGCTGGTGGATTGTGTCTTTTTATAAATGCTCTGGCGGTGATAATCCACTGTTGGTAAAGAAATCTCAAGAATATCGGCAATGTTTTTATTGGCTTTTTCTTCGCAGATTAATTTGAGCACCTCGAGTTCCCTCGGTGTCAGTCCCAACTCTTCGTAAAATGGTTTAAATTTTTGATCGCCCAATGAATTAGACACCACCAATTTTGACACAGGTCTGGTAAAATAATAACCATCGCTGTGTACTTTATTAATGGTGTAAATAATATCGTCGAGCTCGCAGCGTTTGGGCAAATAGGCATTGGCACCACGCAAAATTAAATCCGAAACATAGTACTCTTCTTCGTGCATGCTCAGCACTATTACCTTCACCTCTTTGTAGCGTTCTTTAATAATTTCCAGAAGTTGGTAGCCATTCATCACCGGCATTTCAAGGTCGGTAATCACAATGTCGGGCACCTTTTTATCCATCAACTTAAGTAAATCCATGCCATTGCCCGCATCGCCACACACCAAAAAATTCTCTTCATCTTCCAGCATCGAAATGTAGGCTTGCCTGGCCGACTTATGGTCTTCGGCCATCATTATTTTTATTTTCTCCTTCTTTTTCAAATATCCTTTGATTAGGTGTTTGCTTAATGGTGTTTAATAGTATTAAAAGCAGGCGCAGGAGTGATTTATTCGTCGAGAATTTTGCGGATGTTGGGTTTAAAGTAGAGGTTGGATTTTAGTATTTTTCCGTCTTCGCGGTAAATTGGGTTGCCGCTTTCATCGAGCTTGCTCATGTTGCTGCGGTGTATTTCGTCATACACTTCCTCAATTTTATGTTGCAATCCGTGTTTTAAAATAGTGCCAAATAAAATGTACAATTGGTCGCCAAGAGCATCGGCCACTTCTACTATATCGCCTTTTTTACAGGCGTCCAGGTATTCTTCGTTTTCCTCCTTAATCAGGTTGTAGCGCAGGGTGTAATCGTTTTCGGCAATTAGTTTTATTTCACTGGCATTACCAATTTTAAAAACATTGTGAAACTCCTCAACCGACTTAATTTTTTCGAGTAATTTGCTCATCCTACTTTTTTTTGGTCTTGGTGTCTTTATACTCTTTATTAAGTTCGCTTATAACATCATCGGTAACTTCCAGCGCGGTGTTGCCCAGCAGCATGGTTGGCAGCGATTCGCTGTATGATAAAATATAATCGTATTTGCCGTTGTTCCATTTAATCAAAAAGTTTTTAATGGTTTTTTGAAAGGCAATGTTTTTGTCGTTCAAATCCATGGTCAACTCGTCCATTTGCAACTGCTTGTTTTGTGCCTGTTTTTCGATGGACTGAATGTATTTGGCTTTGGTTTCGAGTTCGCTGGTGGGCGCAATTCCGGCTTTTGCAGAGGTTTGATATTCTTCCACATTTTTTTGGTACTCGCGCGAAAGGTTTTCCATGCTGGCTTCCAAACTGGTTTTGCGTCGTTTGGCTTCCTGTTCCAAATCTTTTATTTCCAAACTTTCGTTGTTAAGTTTGTCAATGTTCACGTAAGCAATCTTTCCGGTAGGTGTGTTTCCCTTTTGCTCAATAACAATGTCTGCTGCTTTTGCGGGCGTTGGCATTTCTTTGGTTTTAGCCTCTTCCTGATTAACCTCCCCACCGCTTAGTTTATTTACCTTATAAAATAAAAAACCAACCGCTGCCAATAGCACCACGTTTACACCTATAATAATCTTATTCATCCGTTTTTAAATATTGCTGCAAATATAAAATTAGCTTATGGTTTACGCAATATATTTTGCCCGCCAAGCTGCGCTAATTCCGTTTCTTTAACATTCGCGGTTTCCAAACGCTCCAGATAGGCATAAATACTGTTAAATACCGGTTTTTCAGGAAAACATTCCACCTTTAGCTCGTTGCTGCACCAGCCATTATAATCAAACGAATAGGCTTTTCCTGTGGGCACACAAAAACTTCGTTGGTAAAAAGGCAATTGCTGGTAAGTGCTCTCGCTCACACGAATCTCAACACTTTTGTTTTTTCCACTTTTAAAATTTGCCGAAAGATAATCGGGCCAGTATCCTGCCGAATTAAAGAAAGGCATAATAACAAACAGCACCACTGTAGCGTAAAACAACGGCGTTTGAAACAGGTAACTCGGACTAAAATACCTTTGTTTGGTTTTACCCGAAAACAACAGCACCACCATAATGCCAAAGGGCAAATTACTAAACCATAAGGCGTAGTTGTGATTACCACTGAGCGGAAACATGAGTACAAACAAAAACACATGCAGCACTACTGCCAGTGTTATGGCAAGGTAACGTATGGGCGAAATAATTAATCCGATGCCAATAAACAGCAGTACATAAGGCACACAAACACCCAGCTTTACAAAAAAATTAAACTGGCGTTCGCTGGCAATGGATTTAAGTGGCCCTATAATTTCGGTAAACTGCGAGTCAACAAAATGCGAATTAAACTGACTGATGCCACAGAAAAAATAAACCGAGGCCACAATAATTTGCAAAATAATAAAGTAAGAGGTAAAACGGTTCGAATCGTCGACCCTGCCATTGTAGAACACAAACACCAAAAGCATGGCACCGTAAACATACAGCCAGGGTTGCAGTCGGTTAATGTCTGAAAAAACCAATAGAGCCGTTAATGCCAAAGAAAAAAAGAGAAGTAGCCTTTGCCAGCGCATTACCAGCGAAGCCACCCACAAAATCAGCACCAGAGTGATTATGAGAATGTCGAGGGGTGCTCCAATACCAAAATTGGTGAACAGGGGCGTGTGCGGAAAATCGCGCTGACCCGCCCACAAATTAAAACTCAGTGCCACCGAAATAATGAGCCCCAGCGTAAGTGTAATGCGCACCAAACTCATACGGTGCGGAATGGTTAACTGTAATCCTTCTATCATGTTTTCTTAATTCTTCCGGCGCAATAAAAATTTTTCCGGTAATACGCTTCTTTTAAACTGCTTAATATTACGCCCTTGCTGGTGCTGGCATGCACAAAATATTCGCCCTTAACAAACACCCCAACATGGCTTATTTTTGTGCCATTCATTCTAAAGAAAAACAGATCGCCTTCCCTGGCCTCCTCTTCAGTAATCTTCTCGCATTGCAAAAACATGTCGTTGGCAGTACGAGCCAGATTTTTGCCATACACCGTTTGATACAAAATGCTTGCAAAACAACTGCAATCCACTCCCGATTTTAGGCAACCGCCATATTTGTAGGGTGAGGCGTACCAATCGCCCACAAACGAATACAATTTACTATTCTTAATTTCCTTATCGGTTAAACCCAGCTTTTCCTTTATTTCATTGGCATCACCGGTATTTAAGGGTGGTTCCGCTTTTTTGGCTGGCACATCCTTTTTAACCACTTTTTTTTCTTTGGCATCCACCAATTGTTTTTTATGCTTGCACGCAAATGCCAGCAATAACAGGGTAAGTATAAACAGTGTTATGAGAAGTGGCTTTTTCAATTTGATAAAACTAACTTTAATTAACCCTTGTTTTAATCTGATAGTCAGACAGTTTTGTACATAGGCCTGTTAATTTAAAAATATCACAAATCGCAGTTTGCCCCTGAAATATTCCTTAATTTTAAACTCTGATTGATACGTTAATGGAAGAAATTTTACTAAACGACAAAAATTTGAAAACCAAAATACCACTCGATATTCTAAAAAAAGCGTTTGAGATCATGTGCACTGCCAAAAGCATGACCGAACTTTTTGAAGCTAATCGTGAAGTAACAGCTAAGTATGTACACGCCACCAGCCGTGGCCACGAAGCCGTGCAGATTGCGCTTGGACTGCAACTATTACCTCAGGATTTTTTAAGTGCCTATTACCGCGACGACAGCATACTTTTATCGATAGGCATGCAGCCATTTGAATTAATGCTGCAACTACTTGCCAAGCGCAACGACCCTTTTTCGGGTGGACGCACCTATTACTCGCACCCGAGTTTGCGCCGCGACAACATGCCTAAAATTCCTCACCAATCCAGTGCCACAGGCATGCAGGCCATTCCTGCTGCGGGCATGGCCATGGGCATGCAATACATCGAAAAAAACGGCATGAATACCTTTGCAGCCGGACAGGCCCCACTTACCGTTTGTTCTCTTGGCGATGCCAGTTGCACCGAAGGCGAAGTGTCGGAAGCTCTGCAAATGGCGGTACTCAAACAATTGCCAATTCTGTTTTTTGTACAAGATAACGAGTGGGACATTAGCGCCCACGCCCGCGAAATCCGCTCACAGGATATGGCAGAATACGCCAAAGGCTTTAAAGGTTTGGAAGTGAAAAGCATTGACGGTACCGATTTTGTATTGAGCTATAACACAATTAAAGAGTGCCTTGATACAATACGCAAAGAAAGAAGGCCGGTGCTGCTTCACGCCAAAGTTCCTTTACTTAACCATCACACCAGTGGTGTAAGAAAAGAATGGTACCGCGACGATTTGGCCGAAGCCGAAAAACGCGACCCACTTCCCCGTTTGCGCAACCAAATGATTATTGCCGGTGTAACCGCCGTTGAAATAAAGGAAATTGAAGAACAGGCAAAAAATAAAGTAGAAAGCGATTATCAAAAGGCTCTGACGGAAGAAGACCCCAGGCCCGAAGATTTGTTTACACACGAATTTGCCCCCACCCCTGTTACCGAAGAAAAAGGCAATCGCAGCCCTGAAGGCAAACAGCCAACGGTGATGGTGGACAGCGCCCTTTTTGCCATCCGCGAATTAATGAGCAAACACCCCGAATGCTTACTCTACGGGCAGGATGTGGGAGCCAGACTTGGCGGGGTTTTTAGAGAAGCCGCCACTTTGGCTCAACAGTTTGGCGACCATCGCGTGTTTAACACACCGATTATGGAAGCATTTATTGTTGGTTCTACAGTGGGCATGAGCGCAGTAGGCTTAAAACCCATTGTTGAAGTTCAGTTTGCCGATTACATTTGGCCGGGTTTAAACCAGTTGTTTACCGAAGTGAGCCGCAGTTGTTACCTCACCAACGGCAAATGGCCGGTAAGCATGATATTACGTGTTCCCATAGGTGCCTATGGCAGTGGTGGTCCATACCACTCAAGCAGTGTAGAAAGTGTTTTGGCCAACATCAGGGGCATTAAAATTGCTTATCCAAGTACCGGTGCCGACCTCAAAGGCTTATTAAAAGCTGCTTATTACGACCCCAACCCCTGTGTGATACTTGAACACAAAGGATTGTATTGGAGCAAAATAAAAGGTACCGAAGATGCTAAAACCATTGAACCCGATGAAGACTACATTATACCGTTTGGAAAAGCACGCCTGGTGCAGGAAGCAAACCTTGACCCTATCCAATCCGGAAAATCAATTTGTGTGGTTACCTATGGCATGGGGGTTTACTGGGCCAAAGCTGCTTCAAAAAATTTCCCCGGTCAGGTAGAAATACTTGATTTACGTACCATATTCCCGTTAGACGAAGCGCAGATTTTTGAAAGTGCAAATAAACACAGCAAAATTATGGTGCTTACCGAGGAGCCCGTTAACAATGGATTTGCACAAAGCATTGCAGCGCGCATTAGCAGCAATTGTTTTAAAGCGCTGGATGCGCCGGTAATGGTGGTGGGTTCAGAAAACCTTCCCGCTATTCCTTTAAACTCCACGCTCGAAAAAACCATGTTACCAAACAGTGAAAAAGTGCAGGAAGCCATGCAACAACTATTGAATTATTAACCATAATAAAATGAACTATGAAAAAAACACGACGCATTTCAATTAAATTTCTTTTCATCGCCACTGCCATTGTGGGCATGCTCACCACACTTTCGTTTATTCCGGTTGCCGAACCTGAAGGTAAAACACCGGTTGAAAATTGCGACAGCATTCCCGAACTCAATAAAAAAGTTTTGGAATTTGCTTCGAGTAAAATAAATTTAAAAGTGGGCATGGGCGATGCCTGGGATTTGGCCTCGGAAGCATTAAATGCAGCGGGAGCCAAGTGGGACAACGATTACAAATTCGGACGAAAAATTAATCCGGATAAGGAGTGTATTTTGCCCGGCGATATTATTGAAATGCGTGGCACTAAAATAGAATACAAAGAGCACGATGTTTTTTACCGCGAAGAACTTAAATTGCACATTGCCATCATTTATTCGGTGGCAAAACAAAACCATTTTGTGCTTATTGAACAAAACACCGGCAAACTTGGTCAAAAAGTTGGCACCAGTCCATTGGAATTAAAACAACTTAAAACCGGAAAATATAAAATCTTCAGACCAATTAAATAAACTTAATAGGTTTCAAAATTCTTGGCAGTTTTTGCCTTTTCGAGCAACAATTGTTTGTATTGCATAATTAGCTGGGCTTTGCGGTTGTTGATAATGAATTTTTTAATGTTTTGCCTTTCAAAATTAATTGGTGATAAGGCGTTTTTAATTTTTACATCTTTAATTTTAAGGTAGTAGTAGTAGCTTTCGTCGGCAAACTGCACAACACGTCCTGCACCCAAATTCAAATCCGACTCATCTTTTAAAGCCGGAATTTCCTTCTTAATCTCATCCATATAAAGCCAGGTGCTGTCGTTAATAAAATAATTTTCGGCATTTTGTGAGCAGAGTTGCTTAAGTTGTTGCGCATCGCTGCTTTGGCCGGCAAACAAAAGGCGTTTTATCTTTTCCAATCCACTGGCTTTAACAGGAACCTTTATGTAATTTACTTTAATAATGTTTTCCTTTAAAATAAAGTTATCGCGGTGTTCGTTGTAATAGGCTTCTATTTCGGCATTACTGATTACGGTGTCGAGATTGGCTTCAATTATCCGGTTTGAGTAAATGTAGTTAACCAGTTCTCTCCGGTATTCCTCCACCTGTTTCTCCACCTGAATTTCCTCCTTGTCGAGTTTGCTCAGTGCTTCCTGATAAAACAAAGCTTCGGTGGCCCAGCGTTCGATGGATTTTTTAAGATAATAGGCGCTGTCTTTTTTACTTCCGCCACCCATTAGTGCTTCTTTTATATTTTCTTCGTAGAGTTTATCGGTTCCTGCCTTGGCAATAGGCTTTTGGTCGCTGTCTCTTTCCCCTGCATCTGTTTTTGAACAGGATACCAGCGAGATTGCGAAAACTATCAGAGCATATTTTATCAAAACCAATTTATAATTTGCCTAAAGATAAATAAAAAAACCGGTTGCCATTTTACACGACAACCGGTCTCTTCAAAAATCAAATCGTTTATTTAATGGTGTTTAAAACATCCTCATTCACTTTTACCTTGTATTTGTTTTTTAGGTAGGCCAACCATTCTGTATCCAAATAGTTTTGATAATCGGCGGTTACATTTCCACGACATTCGCCAATGGTTTTTGGTGATTTAGGAAGAATTTTATTCACTACAATTACCAGCACCTTTTTTTCTTTGTCATCAATCTCATCCTTTTCTGCCACACCTTGTTTCCAGTTTTTATCCACTGCTTTGTTTTCACCCTTCAGGTAGGTAATATTTTCTACCGAAAGATTTAACTGAGATGTTTTATTCACTGCCTCAACAATTACTTTTTCATCTTTTTTCTCCTTCAGCATTTTTCTTACATCCTTGGCCATTTTATCGTTAAGGCATTTGTAAATAGTCACCTCAGCTCTTTCTCCCCATAAATAATTGCCTTTGTTTTTTTCGTAAAAGGTCCTTAAACCGGCAGTGTCTTTCACGGCTTTACTCCAAACTTTTTGGTCGGTTAAATCAAACAATAAAATACCATCGCGGTACTCGCGGTATAAATTAGCAAAATCAACGTATTTGCCTTCGAGTTGCGAATCTTCAAATGCCACCACACTTTCGTCCACCCATGTTTTATACATTCCTTTTAGCAATTCAAACATATCAGTATTTGAGCGGAAGGACATTTGGCTTTCGAGAAACTTCGCAAAATCTTTTTGTGTATAGGATTTTCCACCGAGGTTAAACACCTCTTTGTTGCCTAATTTATTGGCTCTGTCAGCTTTCCAGGTAGCTTTTAAATACGAGGTATCTAAAATCGACGAAAATTCATCTCTTGCCTTTAAATTCTCTTTAAAATTATTTTCCTTTTTAACACGGGCAATTAAAGCAGCACGGCCCATTTGCGAACGGCTGTCGCGTGTAATACGACTTTTTAATTCGTTTTTCACATCCTTAAATTCGGCCACTGTTTTTAATTCGTTTCTGCGAATAATGTGCCAGCCATAAGGGGTTAAAACCGGCTCAGAAATGTCGTTGTTGGCTTTTAAGGCAAATGCGGCATCTTCAAACTGTTCGGCGTATTTACCACCTTTAAACGAAGGCAGGTAGCCACCACGCTCATTAGATTGTTTGTCGTCGCTGAATTGTTTGGCAAGTTCCTCAAAATTTTGGCCGGCTTTTAGTTTGCCATACAGTTCGTCAATTTTTGTTTTGGCATTGGCTTTATCCTGATCACTTGGGTTTTTTGGAAACTTAGCCATGATGTGCGACACGGTAATTTCTCCACGACTGTTTCGTTTATCGTAAATTTTAAGAATGTGGTACCCAAAACGCGAACGCACAACCTGGCTTACCTCGCCCACCCTTGTGTTATAGGCCGCTGATTCGAAAGGATAGACCATGTCGAGTGCTGAGAAATATTTAAGATCGCCTTTGTTGTCGAGCACCGAAGGATCGTCGCTGGTTTTTGGAGCAATGTCCTGAAATTTATCTGTCGCGTTTTTATAATACTCCGACAAATTTTTAATTGCCGAAATTTTTATTTTATAAAGTGCGCTGTCTTTCGATTTAAATTGTTTGGCAACTTCTGTTGTGTTTTTTAATAATTTGTCGTAGTTAGTAATTTCTGCAGCGGTAGGAAATTTTCCGAGTACAGCATTCCGGATAATATTGATACGTGTCCATGCCTCCAGAGTGTCTTTAGGCAGTGCAGTTTCGTCAATCCTAACCAAAATATGACTGGCCCTTACCTCAAGTTTCAGGCGTTCATAGGCTTCGTTCAAAATATTATCGTTGGTGTTTCGGTCGGTAAGATAGGGTGCTGCGAGCTGCCTTCTGTATCCGGCAAGTTCAGACCTAAAGGTTGAAAGTGTATCTAAGCCTAAACTCTCTGCTTCAAAAACCTTGCTTTTAAAAAGCGAAAATAAATCCACATACTCATTTACTGATTTTGAGCCAGGGTTATTTGTTTCCTTGCCATTGTTTTTACGAAAAACAGCTTCAAATTCAGATTTTTTAATGGGCTTATCGTTGATGGTCATTACCACCGGATCCTGTGCTTTAATTAACCCCGTCAGACCCGACAAACTTAATGCAATTACTAGTACTTTACTTTGCTTCATACTTCAAAAAAATTTTGGCAAATTTAATTATATGTTTGATTATTTAAGTAGCTCGGCTAATTTTTCATCAAGGGCCGGTCCACGTAAGTCCTTAGCCACAATTTTACCCTCTTTATCAATTAAAAAATTCTGCGGAATTCCGGTAACCCCATAGAGTTTACCCACTTCGTTGCCCCAGCCTTTAAGGTCACTTACATGCGTCCATGTTAGGTTGTCCATTTGTATGGCATTTATCCAGGGCTCTTTACTTTGGTCAAGCGAAACGCCCAACACGGTAAAACCTTTGTCTTTAAAACGATTGTAGGCCGAAACAACATTGGGGTTTTCGGCACGGCAGGGTCGGCACCAGCTTGCCCAAAAATCCACCAACACGTATTTTCCTCTGAAATCAGAAAGTGTTACCTTTTTACCATCAGGTGTTAACTGCGAGAAATTGTTTGCAGGATAGCCTACCATGGTGCCTCTGGCATCGTTAATACGTTTTTGAGCCAGTTTTATAAACTTGGTGTTTTCAATGCTTTTGTCGATATAACTCAGGGCTTCTTCCAGCTCAGAAAGCGGAACCTGAGGGTTATTCAAATCATTATAAATAATAAATCCGCTTACGGGAGATTTGGTATGAGTCTTCACATAATTTTTTAAACCACCCAAAAATTGCCCATTTAAATTTTGATACTCTGCCTTGATGCTATTTTGAGTATTCACATCGTTATTCTGAATAGCCGTATTGTAATCGGTCTGCATTTTTTGCTGCACCAACACAAAATTATTAATCATTTGGCGGTATTCCAGATAATCTCTTTGAGCCTGTCCACCGCTAATTACCGAATAAGCCATCGAATCGCCCTTTAGATTGGCTTTAATTGTTCCTTCATCCGCAAAAAATATGGTGTTTGGCTGTGCGTTATTTTCTCTAACCGTGGTAAACCAATACATATTAGGGTCAATACTTTTAAGCGAAAACACAAACTTTCCCTTTACTACTTTTGCCGAATCGGTAAAATCCTTCTCATCCCAACGGTGGTGCAGGTAAATAAATTTTCCGGCATAATTACTGATTGCGCCATCAATTTTAAAAGAAAATGTTTTTTCGGGTACCGGTTTTTGAGCCAGTGCAGACGTGAAAATTAACCCGGTAGAAATTGTTAAAATAAAGTTTTTCATGAAATGAATTTGCTATCAACAAATATACCAAGATTTAAAGGCCTTGCGGTAAATTTAGAAATTTTAACCTTTAGCTATTGCTTGTATTAGTGAACAAAAAAGCCCTTTTGAATTAACAAAAGGGCTGCCTTGTGATTTGAAAATTTTAAAACTGCCACAAATCATGTTCCAGTCTGAAAATGTCTGACTTAATTCTATCAGATTCCAGAAGCGCGTCGATACCTTTTGAATAACGGTCAACTTCGCGGTCAAACACGTTCGATTCTTTATAAACTGTACTTGCAAATTGTCTTTTCCAGAAAATATCTTCAAATGTTCTTCTTTCGCTATCGTTCTTCACATTAAACACCTCGTGTTTTGCAAAATAAGGGCGACAGGCAGGGAAATAAACATAGAACTGGTTAACAGCACCTAAATCGTCCTTGCCTTTTAAAAGCGCATTAAATCCAAGTCCAATAATTCTAACTTCCAATACTGATTTTTGACGATCAAAAAACCAATCTTCCTTCACTTCAATTTCGCGCATGTTTTCATAAATCCAGGTCGAATCTACGGGTCCGGCCACTTTTGCAAAAGCCTGTGAACCATCCGGCAAAAAGGTTTCTTGTTCAATAGAATCACCAACGGTAACCAATTTTGCTCTTATTTCTGAACGTTCCCATGGATTGGTAAACTCTTCGTCTTTAAAAGGCACAATCTGTCCGTTAAGAACGTACTTAATTATCATTTGCATGAGCGACATGCGATTAACGATAGGGTCGCCAATTGGGTAATAAAGGGTTTGATTTACCTTTTCACGCAAATCGATTTTGCGCCAAACTCTTTTTTCCCAGGTTACATCAGCTTCGCGCAAATGTGTGTAGGGAATAAAACGTCTGTTAACGGCATTTTCTTTGTCATAAATACCATCTCTGTAATCTCCCGGCTGGAACACTCCGGGCTGAGCCTGCAGTTTTAATGTTACAAACATTAAACTGAACACGACCAGAAATAGGGGATTAAAAAAGCGTTTCATGTTTTTGTTTTTAATTAATATTATTTCAATACCTTAATGGAACAGATAGATGTTGTAATTTTTCCATCAGGACCTTTTACCTTAATTTCAACATATAACTTACTATTCACCTCAACGTTACGTACAATATTTAAAGCATCGGGGCTAAAATTTGAACCATTACCTGCGGCAATTGCTACTTTACCTTTTACTTTACCGGTAACCTCATAATTTTGCACAATGTAGTTTGCCTGAAAGTCAAAACCGTTAGCACCGGCACCAACCGCAGCCACTGTAGCCAATTCACCTTTTTTCATTTCTGAAGGGGCAAATTTACCACCAATTTTTGCTTCTGGTTTTGGCAAAGGTTTTACTTTAAATTTCACCGGTGGACCCTGAGCTTTCATGCCGTCTTTTGTCTTACCATTAACGGTAATTAAACACTCACCCGGATTGGCGAAAAACAATTCATATTTACCAGGACCCTTTTTTGTGGATTTAACACCAGAACCACTTGGCGAAATTTCAACGTCTAAAGGAGAAATACCCGCAGCAGAGGCTGTAACCGGATTGGCCACACCTGCATAAAACACATTCATAAAGTCGGCAGCAACCGAACCTGCAGGTTTAGCCACTTTGTACTCTTCTTCAAATGGATAATACTTAAAGGATCCGTCCGGATTTTTGTATTTAATTACTCCTTTGTATTTTTGATCACCTTCTCCACCTGTAGGAATCTTTAACTTACCTTCTCCACTAACAATTTCAACCTTTTGACCAGTTTGACCACTGGCTGCTGCTGTGGAATCAATGCCCAGGTAAATCTCCATGTCGCCAGAAGAAATTTTGGAAGAAGAAGCCCCGATAAACACATCGGCTTCATAAGGTTGTCCGGCCTGCACGTAAGAGGATTTAGCAATTACACGGGCCTTCAACTGATCGAATTTAATGGTTAATTTACCACTGGCAGCACTAAACACCTGTAAAATTTCAGCTTCCACGTTTCTAAGATCCGCCTGAATTTTATTCATGTTTACAAATACAGCAGCCATAGGTAAGTGATCTACCTGATCCATTTCCCAGGTAAAAGTAATTCCATCCTCAACAAATCCACTTGGAACCGGCTTAAGAATTTCAATTTTCTTTTTTAAGTTGTCGTAATCGTCTTTAAGCAATTTCTCCTTTGGATTCTTTTGCATATTGTCCAATTGAGCGATGAGCTTATCGTGTAATTTTGTCAGCTTATCCCTTAGCTCGGCGGCTGACAAAGGGCCTGTGTTGGGATTGTGCTCGTCAACACCAATAAGAACCTGCGTTGGAACGTCATAGTTATCAATAATCGGATTCCATGGCTCGTGACGTAAATTAATCGTATCGCCAAGAACTTTTACACCATCCGGCAAACCAGCCACAACGCGCATAAAGTTTCCTTTTAATTCGTCAACGTACTTAAACATGACGTCTATTTCCTTTTGAGATGCGAGCGCCTGGTTGTAATAGGGCTCTGCGCCTTTATTCAGTAATACAGAATTTTTAAATGCGTCTGTAACCCTCTTATTATTAAGCGCCATGTTCCTCTTAGATTCCTCTATACTATCGTTAATAGAAAGGTAACCTTTAAGAATTGCTTTTGATACGTTTAAGGCTAACATAGCTGTAAGTACAAGGTACATCAAGCCAATCATTTTCTGCCTGGGGGTCTCTTTTCCGCCTGCCATTTTTCTAAAGTATGTTTACTTTGTTTAAAATATAATAAAATTATTCCACCTTGCTAAACCCCACCGATTAACGGTTAGATCCCATAGCACTTAGCATATTACCATAGATGGTGTTTAACGAGGTAAGATTGCTAGACAATGTCGCCATTTCCTGACGGTATTTTTTAGTATCTTCCACTGAATCATTAAGATTTTTCATTAACTCCGACAATCCATCATAAAACTTGCTGGTTGCTTCTAAATGATTTTGACTGCCTTGTAACTGCAATTCATAAGTAGCATTTAGAGCTGAAAGGTTTTTAGACACTTTTACCAAAGAATCACCAATGGCAGCACCAGATTCATTTGATTCGGCCAATGAAGCCATGCTGTTAGCGGCCTTGCTGTATGTATCGGATAAGTGGCTAACATTTTTTGATGCACTCTTCACGCTATCAACATATTCATTGGTAGCTGCAGCAGCATTGCTAATGTCAGACATTTTACCGGCAGTTTCGCTTAGTGATTTAATACCGGTACCTAAACTTTCAATCAATTCAGGACCAATCTTGGCATCAGCCAATAAATTGTCCAATTGTGCAGTTACGGTTAAATTTTCTTCCTGCTCTTCTTCATGTGCAATTTCTGTGTGTCCCATACCTGACAATTCAGGGTAAGCTAAAGTCCAATCCACTTCTTCGTGCGGAATATCAAATCCAAAGAATATAAACAGAAAGGTCTCAACTATTAGTCCCGCTGGAAGCATGATGGAGGCTCCGGGATAGTGCATAATTTTAAACAAGGCTCCAAGAATAACGGTGGCTGCACCAAAACAAGTTACCATGTGCATAACTTTTTTCATGCCTTTTACTTTAGGTAATCTACTCATAGCTGATTTTCTGTTAGTTTAATTAATTAATCGTGGTTAGTTAGTAATTGTTGTGTTTATTTTGTGTTTAGAATGTATCAAACTTAGACCTGCCGAGATAGGTCATCACGTTCCTGAATCCAATGTAACATTTAGAGGTGTCCTGGTATTCATAGGTGCGGGCACTGGTTTGCAAATAGTAGCCGATATCTTTCCAGCTTCCTCCGCGAATAACCTTACGCTTAAGCACATTGGCATCTTTTTCCTGAGCCTCGTAAACGTAATCCGGATTCAAATCGTGTTGGAAATCGTAAGCTGATTCGTCAAAAGCGTTACTTGTCCACTCAGCCACGTTGCCGGCCATGCAATACAAGCCATAATCATTCGGATTGTAAGAGTAGATATAAAGCGAATGGAAACCACCATCGTCAACATAAGAACCACGCATTGGCTTAAAGTTACCAAGGAAACATCCTTTTGAGTTACGGATGTAAGGACCTCCCCAAGGATATGGTGATTTTTGAAGACCTCCACGGGCAGCGTATTCCCACTCGCTTTCAGTTGGTAAACGGAAATCGTTTACAATTGACTGGCCTGTACCAATTAAGAAATTGTTTAACAGGTTAGAGCGCCAGATACTGAATGCACGTGCTTGTTTCCAGGTAACACCCACCACCGGATAATCGTCGTAAGATGGATGCCAGAAATACATATTGGTAAGTGGTTCGTTAAATGAGTAGGTAAAGTCGTGAACCCATGCCAATGTATCAGGATACACGTTAATAATGTCTTTAATAATGAAAGCTGACCTGTCAACACCTTTACGTTCGCGTGGAATATAATTGCCCTGACCAACTGAAACCTGATCTTTTACATCGTAAGTTCCTAATGTTTTAGGCTCAAGGCTTGGGTCTTTAACCGGTAACGCCGGTGAACCTGCTGCTCCCATCTGACCGTCGTTGAGTGTAACACCATTGATGTAGTCGGCTTTTTTGTAATCGTGAGCGGCATCCTGCACGTCGGGTGACTTATTTGGTTTGAAACGATTTGATTTAGAAGCGGCCAAACGGATGTCAATTCTGTAGTATTCGTAATTTAATTTACGGGTATCAATTTCCTTACGGTTATAAAAACGTTCTCCTTCAGGAAGATACATTGGTTGTAAAATGGTTCTCACGTCTTCATCTCCGGTTTCCCATTCAATGCGTTTTTCCCAGTTTACATAAGGATCTTGTAAGTTGTTATCGCCGGTATAAACAGGCCAGATAGAAAGAAATTCGTCTTGAGGAATACCGAAATCTTCCTGACCACCTAATATTAATAAGCGGCGTGCGATGGAGTCGCGTACCCAGTTAACAAACTGACGGTACTCGTTGTTTGAAATTTCGGAGTCGTCGATATAGAAAGCCTGAACAGACACCATTTTTGCTTTGGTGGTGTGTGCCATTGGCGTTTCCTCATCATCAGGTCCCATGTGATAGCTTCCCATAGGAATGAACAGCGTTCCAAATGGATCAGGTTGAAACCATTTTTCCCGGCCTACCACACCTACCAGTTCACCGCTGCGCTTGTTGCACCCTGCAACAACAGCTACGAATGACGCTAATACCAGAAGTTTTTTCATATCGCTTTTCTTAAGTTTATAACCACAACCTCAAATAAAGTTACAATTTTTATTTTGCTCAAAGTTATTAACAATTATTGTTAGTTGTAAATGGCTTAAACGAAGTTTTCAATAAAAGGTTACGTTATTTTGTTAATTCTTACCCCAGTACCTGTCGTCAATATATGTAGTTTCTTTCTTAACGGCCGGAGTGAAACATACACCTAGAACGAATTCAAGTGTACCACTGGTATAACCGGATAGTTTTGAAGTAGGGAAATCGTATGAAATTCCAATTTTTCCAGTCATTGCATTATCTTTTGCGAAAGATCTTTGGTAACCTAACAATACTGCTGCAGCGTCATTGAAACGGTAAGTACCGCCAACCCAAACTTGCTTAAACCACATCAGATTAACATTAAGATCAAGTGAGGAAGCTGAAACGTCGGTTTTATACATTACGTTTGGCATCACGTCCAACCATCTGTTAATTTCAAAGGTATAACCTGCCATAAAATAATAGTGGCGTTGCACTTTAAAGCCAAGATTGCTTTGTTTTAGGCTTTGAGCCGGTAAGTGTGTTGAAGATAAGCCAACATACATTTTACCAGGAACCTGATAAAAAGCGCCAAAACCTAAATCCAAACTCACTTTGTTAAAGCTACCGTTTGCTGTAAAACTGGTAGTGCCTGGAATGTGAATATCCGGACCTGACTGAGGAGTAATCCAGGTATTGTTAATTTGTTTTTGTAAGATACCAACATCTAAACCAAGACCCAATGTACCCGGCTTGCCTTTGATACTACCCAATGGGAGTAAAAAAGAACCAGCACCGCGCATAAAAAAGGTACTCATGGCACCAATTTTATCGGTCATAACATTTAATCCCACGCCTATTGGCAGAGCGCTTAAACGCATATCGCCGGCAAAAGCCATTGAGGTTGGCGCACCAGGAAAATTAACCCACTGCTTACGGTATTGAGCCACACCGCAAATGGCACCTGAAGTGCCGGCATAACCCGGGTTATAAATGAGTTTGTTGAACATAAACTGAGTGAACTGCGGATCCTGCTGAGCATACGCAACACTAGTAAAACCAGCTGCTACTATGGCAATTTTGGTTAAAAGTTTTTTCATACTTTATTTATAAGAATAGTTATAGGCACAATTATAGTATTGTACTTAGGCTGCTAAATTAGTTAAAGAAAATTAAAAAACAAACTTTCCTCTCATTTTTTCTTCGATTTTGAAAGACCAATCGTTCCTTTACTTGTTAAAATTACCAGCCTAAACAGCAACATTTGAATTTTAACATTTATAAAATTACAATTTAACATTTATCGGTTCAGAAAAATGCATTCGATGTTAAAATACGAGGATCATTTTCAGTTAATTTTTGTGGGGTTTATCTTAAAAAGCGTTTGTTTGTGTTTTGAAATTTGAACTATATATTATTTGGTAGTTTAGAAATAATGCCTACATTTGCATCCCCAAATAAAATTTTAGAAATGAAAAAAGAGATACATCCCGAAAATTACAGACTGTGTGTGTTTAAAGACATGAGCAATGGCTACTCGTTTTTAACCCGTTCCTGCGCCGATACAAAAGAAACTTTAAAATGGGAAGATGGTAATGAATACCCTCTTGTTAAGCTTGATATTTCAATGACTTCTCACCCTTTTTACACCGGTAAACAGGTGTTAGTGGATACTGCGGGTCGTGTGGATAAATTCCGCACCCGTTATGCTAAAAAGAAATAATTTTTATTGCAAAACATTAAGAACCCCGCTCAATAGCGGGGTTTTTTGTTGTTATTATATTGAACCCAAATTATGCAATAGAACATCTACTACAAGGCGAACCCCCTTAAAAACAGTAGGCTTCGCCGGTTTGCCTCCTTCACCATAGTGGTGACTATGCCTCACTCGCCAAACCGCCTGTTTTGTTGGGGTTTCGCCTCTCGCTACGATGCCTATTGCGTAATATGGGTTGAAGGATTATTTCTACCTGGTATTTGCAATTTAAATCTGTACTATTTCCCGATACAGAAACGCGAAAATATATTTTCAAGTAAATCTTCGTTGGTAACCTGCCCTGTGATGTTGCCCAATTCATCGAGGGAATAGCGAATGTCTAAGGCTAAAAAATCACCTGCAATGTTGTTTTCGAGCCCAAGCAATACTTTATTTATTGCCTCCGAAGCGTTGCGCAGTGCGTTGGCGTGCCTGGCATTTGTTACAATGGTATCGGTGGTATCAATGGTGCGGTTATCAAACAATGCTACAAGTTTCTTTTTTAAATCGCCTATATTTTTTTCTTCTTTGGCCGATATATAAAGCATTTCGGGAAAGTCAACAAATTCCTTTTTTAGTTCTTCGGGACTTTCCACATCGGTTTTATTGGCAACCACCAACAATTGCGAGCCTTGTGTGTAGGGTTTTAAAATATCGAGTTCGTATTTAAGGTCGCCACAACTAAGTGTGTGTGCATCGAATAAATAAATAATGATTGCCGATTTTTTAATGGCTTCGAGGGCGCGGTTAACGCCTATTTGTTCGATGATGTCGGATGTGGTTCTTAGTCCGGCCGTATCAATAAAGCGGAATCTTACACCTTCAATGGTAATTTCGTCTTCAATGGTATCGCGTGTGGTGCCAGGTATTTCGCTTACAATGGCCCGGTCGTCTTCGAGCAAAACATTGAGCAGAGTGGACTTGCCGGCATTTGGCTTTCCTACAATGGCTACCGGAATTCCGTTTTTTATGACATTGCCCAATTCAAAACTGTTTACAAGTTTGGTAATTACTTCCTGAATTGTGTTTATTAGTTTTTTTAAATCGTTACGGTTCGCAAATTCCACGTCTTCTTCGCTAAAATCGAGTTCGAGTTCAATGAGTGAAGCAAAGTTTATTAGGTTATCACGCAGTATTTTTATTTTACCGCTAAAGCCGCCTCGCATTTGCTGAATGGCCACCTGGTGAGATACGGAGGAGTTACTGGCAATGAGATCGGCCACTGCCTCGGCCTGGCTTAAATCCATTTTTCCGTTTAAAAAAGCCCTTAGGGTAAATTCGCCCGGATTGGCCAAACGTGCGCCACCGTTGAGAAATAACTGCAACAGTTGTTGTTGTATGAAGACGGAGCCATGACAGGAAACTTCGACGGAATTTTGACCGGTGTAGGAGTGCGGTGTCTTAAAAACAGAAACCATTACTTCGTCGATAACAATGGCCTGATGGCTGATAACACCGAACTGAAGGCTGTTATTTTGTGTGAGGTTGAACGATTTTTTTTTAAGTTGTTTTGTATAAAAAAACTGCTCAACGATGGCAATGGCATTGGGGCCGCTTAACCTGATAACAGCTATTGCGGCACTGCCATGTGCGGTGGCAAGCGCCACTATGGTATCGTTGTTATTTATTGTCATACGTTTTTTTTAATTCAGTTTAAGGCAATGTTTTATTTCTGAAAAAAAACACCTCATTGTCCCCCACTACTCTTAATCTGCTGGGTTTTGCGCTTGTAATGCCTCTTTGGCACTTTATACTGTTGCCAATTTGGTTATACATGCCCGGGTATAATTATAGCGTTTAGGTAATTTTTACACTTAATATGTGGGATTAAATGTAAGCAAAAAAAGGACGGTATTGATGCGTTGTGAATAGGTTTAGGTCAAACTCTTTTGCATTCAAATCCCCAAACCAACAAATTTGTTTTTAGAATTATTTTATGTCTTTGGCGAAATAATTGTGTTTTAACCTTGTAAAACGTTAGGCTTTTTACCCAATCTGTTAAGCTGGTTTATGACTTTGCAAAAAATGGATGGATGACAATGTTACTAAACCATTTATTCTGCGCATTTGCTTCACTTTTTTTTGCCTATATGATTAATTTTTGTTTACTTGCGGTAAAATTTAATCTAAATAAACATCTATTTTGTCGATGAAAATTCTTGAACGAAAGTTGAACAGATCTTTAGTAATTTTAATGTTAGCGTCTGGCTTTTTTGCTTCATGTGAGGATAAAAAGGAAGAGGATAAAGATGATCTTGTAGAAACGGCTGATACTGTAAAAACGGCTGTTTTAAATGTAAACGGAGAGCTTTTTAGTGTTCCGTCGCCGATACAAACTGCACTTTTAATTCAAAAAACCGGTGTAAGCTATGACAAGTCGGTTTTAAGTGTTTCTAATAAAGTAAATAATTTCTCAACGGATTATTCACGCGCTTTTAATTTAGGAATTTACGGCGCTGATTTGGGTTATGTTTCCCTTTATAACCAAACACAGGATGCACTAAGTTACCTCACTGCCATTAAGCAGTTGAGTGATAAACTTGGAATTAGTGCGGCTTTTGACGCGGCCACCATGGAACGTTTGTCTAAAAACATTACCAATAAAGACAGCATGATGGTATTGGTGGGCTTGGCCTACCGCTCAAGTGATTCGTATTTAAAGAACAATCGCCGCAACGACATTAGTACAGTTATATTGGCCGGTGGCTGGATAGAAAGCATGCATTTTTCGATGGCAGCTTACAAAAGTAAACCGGATGCCACTATTCGCGAACGCATAGCCGAACAAAAACAGGCATTGAATAGCTTAATTAAAATTCTGGGAAGCAACACTTCGCCTGAAGTTACTGAGATTACCACCTTGCTAAGTGATTTATCAAAAATATATGAAGGTGTGAAACTGACTTATAAATATGTTCCGCCAATAACCGATTCGATACACAAAATTACCACCATTAACAGCATCACCGAAGTTGTTATCAGCGATGAGCAATTGAGTCAGATTGCTGCTAAAGTAAACGAAATCAGAAATAAAATTACCATCACCACTAAATAATCATTTGTTATAATGAAGAAATTTATTCTTGCCCTTTCTTTGGTTTTATCAGGCGCTTTTATGAGTCGTATCAATGCTCAATGCGATAC
>JADLED010000323.1 GCA_020846335.1 Bacteroidia bacterium | reverse complement strand
CCTGTCGTTTCCCCGGTGGCTGAGCCTGTCGTTTCCCCGGTGGCTGAGCCTGTCGTTTCCCCGGTGGCTGAGCCTGTCGTTTCCCCGGTGGCTGAGCCTGTCGTTTCCCCGGTGGCTGAGCCTGTCGAAGCCCCGGTTGTTGAACTTGTTATTTCTGCGGTGGCTGAGCCTGTCGAAGCCCCGGTGGCTGAGCTTGTCGATCCTGCGGTGGCTGAGCTTGTCGAAGCCCCGCATACCTTCTCCTCCGCACATAAAACTGCGAAATAGCCAAACCAACAATTACTAACAAAGGAATAGCCACATTTATAAACTGCCATTTACTGCGGTGCAAACTCACTTTCTTCTTATCCAGCAAACGCAGCTTTACCTCGCGCGAGCGCAACTGCAACATACCCTCATCGTCGAGTAAATAATTCACACAATTGAGCAAAAAGGTTTTATTGGCAAAAGTTTGTTTGGTGTTTCTGTCAAAACCCAAAGGAAACATCTGACCATTGGCGCGGTTAAAATCGTTGCGGGCCACATCGCCATCGGCCACCACAATCATGCGGGTAGGTTTGCCAACACTTTTGTAATTAAACACGGTATCATTTAACAAAGCACTGGGCAAACGGTTTTCAACAAAACTGTGAAAACTGCCTTCCAGCAACACTGCCAAAGGCCTGTAAGAATTAATAAATTGCGACAACTTGGGTTTCATCTGAGTCATGCCCAAAAAAATACGCGCCGGTGTGGGTTGCGTTTTAGTGTCTTTTGAACTGGTAAGCAAAATGGTTTTTTTAATGCCCCTGGCCGAAATAGTATCAATGGTACTCGCGTAATCCATTTTAATCAGGTCGAGGTTTTTCACAATTGGGTGATTGCTCATGGGCAGTGCCAGCACCGAATACAACCAAGGAAAAAGTTCAAACTTAGGTTGCCCTTTCTGAAAGCCCACATTTATCATCAGGTAACCCGACTGCATGTCCTGCACCAATTCAGGATTAATGCGCACCCCGTATTTAAACAACATATCTTCAATGCCCAGCTCGCGGCCCATACCAATGGTAAACCCACGGCGCAACGAGTCGGTGTTGGTATTCACAGGGTCTATCAGCCAAAGCACCTTGCCGCCATTCATTATAAACTGGTCAATCACATACTTTTCGCGATCGGTAAATAAGGTGTCAGGCTGACTGATAACCAGTGCGTCGGTGCCTTTAAGCGCCGATAACTCGCGGCCTTTGGGAATGCGGGTGTAATTTACCTTGTAATATTCCGACAGCGTGTGCATAAAATCATATTGCTGTATGGTGTCTAACTCGTGATGACCCTGAAGAAAAGTAACCTCCGGGCGTTTGGTGCGTTGCAGTTTGCGAATGGTGTTGGTAAGGCTGTATTCAAGTTCCTCCACACTGTTATTAATGCAGGTTTCAGGGTCAATGCCCGGCGACTGGCGGGTAAAAATCTGCCACACGGCTTCGCGCCCTTTGTAACTCACAATGGCACCCGGCCAAATGGTGGCCTGTGTGGTTTTGTCTTTCGATTTGGTGGTAACGCCCTCCGGCATCAGGCCCTTTTCGTAAAGTTGTTTCTCAATATTGTTTACCTCTTCCTTAGTTAAGTCATCGCCTAAATTAATAAATTCGTATTCCACCTGGTTGTTGGAGTAGGCCCTGAACTCGTCGAGAATTTCGCGGGCCTCATTTTTAAGGCGGTTAAAACCCGGATTAATGTCGCCGTTTAGATACACCTTTAAATACACCTCGTCTTTCAATCCTTCCAAAAGTGTTTTGGTGGATTCGGCCAGCGTGTAACGTTTTTCGGTGGTAAGGTCAAAGCGCTTAAAATAATAGAAGCCCACAAAGTTGAGTAAAACAACAATGGCCAATAAAATGCCCAGCGAAGTAAGGTCGCGGCGCTTTGTGCTTTTGTGAACTGTTTTGTGAGTGTTTACCATTTTCTGCTTTCCAAAACAAGTTTAGTTAATAAATTAAACAAGGCCACCACGCTAACAAAGTACAACACGTCGCGGGTGTCTATCACACCACGGCTCATGCTCACATAGTGGTCGTTAATGCCAAGGCCTTTAAACAGGGCGTCGTATTTACCAAACACGCCACTGTCGGCAATAAAATCAAAACCAATGTAACAGAAAAAACACAAGAGCAGCGCCATGATAAAAGCAATAACCTGATTTTCGGCAATGGCCGAAGCAAAAATGCCAATGGCCACAAAGCCAGCACCCAAAAATAAAAGCCCGATGTAAGAGCCCCACATGCCGCCCGTATCAATATTACCTTTGTATGCACCCAGGGTATGAACACTGTAATAATAAATCAGCGTGGGCAACAGCGACACCACCACCAAACTAACACCCGCCAGGTATTTGGCCAGCACAATTTGCAAATCGGTAAGTGGGCGTGTGAGTAACAACTCAATGGTACCCGATTTTTTTTCTTCAGAAAACGAACGCATGGTAATGGCGGGAATAAGAAATAGATACACCCATGGCGCGATAAAGAAGAGAGGGTCGATGTTGGCAAAACCATTGTCGAGCACATTGTAGCCGCCGCCCTCCGAAGGCAATACCCACATAAAAATGCCAATGAGGGTAATAAACACGCCAATGGCCACATAACCAACCAGCGAGCTTAAAAAACTTCGTATTTCTTTAAGATAAAGCGTAAACATGGTAGCGCGTTTTTTTATTAAGTGAGGTTAATGTATGCGTAACAAGGTTTAATCATCTTCATTTTCGGTAGCAGGTGGTGCCGCACTGTCAATTATTTCGTACACCTTTTGTGTGTGGTAAGCCGCACGGTTAAGTTGGTTGCTCAACACAATCACCGTTAAGGTATCGCGCAGTCGGCGGTGAAAAGACGAACGGTAGCCATGCCACCAGCCGTTGTGATACACTTCCTTTTTCACAGGGTCTTTAAAATCCTTCATGCGCCAGCCAAGGCCGTAGTTTTTTAATTTAATTTCCTTGCTGTAAGCCGTGTAAGCCAGCTCCTGCGTTTCGGGTTTAATAATTTTGTTTTGATACAGTGCCTCACTGAATAAAAACATGTCGTAGGCCGTTGAGTAAACACTTTTATCGCCCAGCACATAATCACTGGCATCGCGGCCAACCGGGCGCCAGCGGGTATCGTAGGGCTTGGTGGTTTTGGCATCGTTCAAATCAATATCACGAATGGTGGCCGTGTGTTTCATGCCCAACGGCGTAAACAACTCGTCTTTTAAAAACTGCGAAAATGCCTTGCCCGAAATTTTTTCAACCAACAAACCCAGCAAAGCGTAATTGGTGTTCGAATAATTAAAACGGTAGTCGGGTTTGGTGTAACGTTTAGCGCGTTTCGATATCAGGTACTTATACATGTCGGCATTCGTCATTTGATAATTTGGAATGTATAACTCGCGGTTAAGCACGTACAAATAATTTGGTAAACCCGAACGGTGGTCGAGCAAATCCTTAACCGTTACACCCTCGTAAGGAAAGTCAGGAAAATAATGTTTGAATTCTTTTTTAATGTCGAGCATTTCGCGCTCGTGCAGCATCAGCACCGCTGTGGCCGTTATCACTTTAGACACCGAAGCCAACTGAAACATCGAGGAGTCGGTGAGCAACTCATGATTTTTTTTGTCGGATAAGCCCAGTGTTTTTTTAAACAAAATCTTTCCACCCTTGGCCACCAGCACGGTGCCGTTAAAAATACCCGACTTATAAAACTGGTTAAATAGGGCATCGAGTTTGTCCGACACTGCTTTTTGTTCGCGGCTGAGGTTAGAACTCACTTTGGCAGGCGCAGCTTTATCGGGTTCGTGACGTTCGTTGTTGCCGGTGTTAGAGTTACTGCAGTTCAGAAACATAACGAGAAAAAATATGAGGAGGTGTAATCTGTTCATTTAGGTGCTTACTTAATTGGTTCTTTTTTGTTTTTTATCGGCAACATCTTCCTTGTCATTGTATTTATCATAATCGAGCTGGTTGCCCCAGTAGCTCATTTGTGTTTTTATCCAGGCCTTGCGTCCGCTAATATAGGCACTTGGCGGATTGGCCACGTATTTTAATGGATTAGGTAAAACGGCAGTAATGGCGGCACTTTCATCCTTATTCAGGTTAATGGCTTTTTTCTCAAACCAAAACTGTGCCGCTGCCTCTGCACCATAAACTCCCTTTCCCATTTCAATACTGTTAAGGTAAACTTCCATTATTCTTTCCTTACTCCAAAATAATTCTATCAACAATGTAAAATAAGCCTCAAACGCTTTCCGCACATAACTTCTTCCGGGCCATAAAAATACATTTTTTGCTGTTTGTTGCGAAATGGTGCTGCCCCCGCGCAGGCGTTTGCCGCGGTCGTTGCCCTTCATGGCTTTTTGTATGGCCAGCCAATCGAACCCACTGTGGCGCAGGTAATTCTGATCTTCGCTGCAAACCACCGCCAGTTGTAGTTTTGGCGATATGTCTTCAAGGCTCACCCAATCGTGTTTTAAAACCATTTCGTTTCCGTCGGTTTTTTGTTCCACACAACGAATAATCATGAGCGGCGTAAAAGGCACAGGCACCCACCTGAAAAGCAGCGTGGAACCAATGGTAAGGATAAAAAATCCGGCCACAATTTTTAACGCTATTTTATACACCCTGGTTAACAAAAACTAAATTTAACTTACAAATCTATTTGTATTTTTAAACCCACTACCTTAAAGTTAATAAATCAATTAACCATCGGTTTTTAATTACTATGAACAACAAATGGATTGGCGCTGTATTATTGGTTTTGGCAGCTTTGCTTGGATTTTATTTTTACAACAAATACCGCGTGGCACCGGCCATCACATTTCCAAAACTGGAGTTAAAAGATTTGCAGGGCAATGCCGTGTTGTTCGAATCGTTTAAATCAAAAAAACTGGTGGTGTGTTTCAGTGCCACCTGGTGCGGCAATTGCTGGGAAGAATTGGAAACCATAAGCGCCATAAAAAATACCGAATTAAATGATGTGGAAGTGCTGGTAATCAGCGACGAACCGGTTGAGAAAATAGAGAAATTTGTGAAACGGTTAAATCCGACATTTACCTGTTTGCAATTACAAACACCTTTCTCAAAAATTGGCATACACTCATTGCCCACCTCTTACATCCTCAACAAAAATCTGGAAGTTAAAAAGGATAGCGTGGGCTACCTCGACTGGTCCGACCCAGCCACCTTACAACATTTAAAAACACTGATGCAGTGAAAGCAGACATGACCACCAGGCCCAAAGCGGCCACCGATATCACACAACTTAGTCCTAAAGAATTTATCATCATAAAAGGCGCAAGGCAACACAATTTAAAAAACATTGATGTGGCCATCCCGCGCAACAAACTCATTGTTATTACCGGCCTTTCGGGTTCCGGCAAATCTTCCCTCGCCTTTGATACACTTTATGCCGAAGGACAGCGCCGATATGTGGAAAGCCTTTCAGCCTATGCGCGCCAGTTTTTGGGCCGACTCGAAAAACCGCAGGTGGACTATATCAAAGGCATTTCGCCGGCCATAGCCATTGAGCAAAAAGTAATTTCGCGCAACCCGCGCAGCACCGTTGGCACTATTACCGAAATTTACGATTACTTCAAATTACTGTTTGCCCGCGTGGGGAAAACCTACAGCCCCATCAGCGGCAAGCTGGTAAAGCGCCAAACGGTGAGCGATGTGGTGAATTTTATAAAAGAATTACCTGCCGAATCA
Source organism: Bacteroidia bacterium (assembly GCA_020846335.1). Lineage (GTDB taxonomy): Bacteria > Bacteroidota > Bacteroidia > B-17B0 > Aurantibacillaceae > Aurantibacillus. The sequence goes on along the minus strand of JADLED010000323.1, from coordinate 15,879 downwards.
AAAGTACTGTTGCTTAACCGTGTGGAAGAAAAAAAAGACCGCAACTTTGAAAAGCAACTCGAACTCCTGTCGCAACAAGGCTTTTCGCGTGCCATCGTAAACAACAAAATTCAGAAAATTGCCGACATCGATTTTAAAACCATTAAGAAAAACAGCGAGGTGTTTTTGTTGGTGGACCGTTTGGTAACACAACCCGGCGACGAGGATTTTGAAAACCGTGCAGCCGACAGCGTGCAAACCGCCTTTTACGAAGGAGCAGGCGAGTGCCGCGTGTGGCAGGAAACCGCCGACGGCAACCACCTAAAACACAGCTTCAGCAATTTGTTTGAACTCGATGGCATGGCCTTTGAAGAACCCAACGTAAATTTTTTCACCTTCAACAATCCCATTGGCGCCTGCAAAACCTGCGAGGGTTTTGGCAGTGTGATAGGCATCGACCCCGAACTGGTAATCCCCAACAAAAGCCTGTCGGTTTACGATGGGGCCATAGTTTGCTGGAACGGCGAGGTAATGAGTTATTACAAAAACCAGTTAATTAAGAACGCACACAAATTTGATTTCCCTGTACACAAACCGGTTGGCGAACTCAGTAAAAAAGATATGGACCTGTTGTGGACCGGCAACGCGCATTTCGACGGCATTAACGCGTTTTTTAAAATGCTCGAAAAAGAAACCTACAAAATACAATACCGCGTTATGCTGGCACGTTACCGTGGCAAAACGTCCTGTCCCGATTGCCAGGGCACCCGCTTGCGTAAAGATGCCAACTACGTAAAAATAGACGGCAAGTGCATCAACGATTTGGTGTTATCGCCGGTAGATAAATTATTGCCATTTTTTCAAAACCTGAAACTGGATGCACACGACACGCAAGTGGCCAAACGCCTGCTCATTGAAATAAAAAACCGCTTGCAATATTTGTGCGATGTGGGTTTGGGTTACCTTACCCTTAACCGCGTGGCCAACACACTTAGTGGCGGCGAAAGTCAGCGTATTAACCTGGCCACTCAACTGGGCAGCACCCTGGTTGGCAGTTTGTATATTTTAGATGAACCCAGTATTGGTTTGCATCCACGCGATACCGAACGTTTGATAAAAGTACTGCGCTCGCTGCAACAACAGGGCAACACCGTAATAATTGTGGAGCACGACGAGGAAATTATGCGTCAGGCCGACGAACTGATAGACATTGGTCCGGAGGCAGGCACCGGCGGTGGATACCTGGTGTTTCAGGGCACACACAAACAATTGCTCAGCAACAAAAAAGGCTACACCACCAAATACCTCAATCACGAATTAAACATCGAAGTGCCTTCATCGCGCCGCAAGTGGAAGGAATTTATTGAGATTAAAAGTTTAAGCGATAATAATCTTAAAAATATAACCGTTAAGTTTCCACTTAATGTGTTGTGTTGCGTTACCGGTGTGAGTGGTTCCGGAAAATCCACACTTATAAAAAAAGGATTAATTCCTTTATTACAAAGGTATTTAGACGGTTATTTCGAAAACACCAAGGCCGACCATTTAATTGGTGGCAGTTTAAAACAAATAAAACAACTGGAGTTTGTAGATCAGAACCCGATTGGAAAATCATCGCGAAGCAACCCGGTAACTTATGTAAAAGCATTTGACGAAGTGCGCGAACTGTTTGCCCAGCAAGGTTTGGCACGTACACGCAATTACAAGCCCGGCTTTTTTAGTTTTAATGTGGAAGGCGGCAGGTGCGAAGTGTGTCAGGGCGAAGGAGAAACCACTGTGGAAATGCAGTTTATGGCCGACATTAAATTGCAGTGCGAAGGATGCAAGGGCAAACGCTATAAATCAGAAACACTGGAAATACTTTACCAGGGCAAATCCATTTCAGACATTTTGGATTTAACGGTGGACGAGGCCGTTGATTTTTTTGCAGCCGACGAAGGAAATAAAATTGCAGCGCGCATTACCGAAAAGCTCAACAGTTTGCAGGCCGTGGGTTTGGGATATGTTCACCTGGGGCAAAGCAGCAGCACCCTGAGTGGGGGAGAAGCGCAACGCATTAAACTGGCCAGCTTTTTAATTTCAATCAATAACACTTCGCCCACACTATTTGTGTTCGACGAACCCACAACAGGTTTGCACTTTCACGATGTGGCCAAACTATTAAAATCCTTTGAAGCATTAATTAAACGCGGACATTCCATTGTAGTGATAGAACACAACATGGATGTGGTAAAATGTGCCGACTGGATCATAGACATGGGACCCGAGGGCGGCGAAAATGGCGGCACCGTGGTGTTTGAAGGCACACCCGATCAGTTAAAAAACAGCAAAGCCTCTTACACCGGAAAATACCTGATAGATAAGTTGTGAGAGTTTTGGTTTGACAAGAATAAGATTGAAAGAAATTCACCTTAATACAAAATTAAAGAGCTAATTTTTAAGTGTACATTTAGAGAATGTTTAAATCGAATCCATTACATTTGAAATAAGTTTTTAGAAATTATGCGTCATACTATTTTAATTACGGTGTTTGTTTTGCAAAACCTTTTTAATGCCAATTCCCAAACGCAACCGGGCGATTCGGTAAAAACCAAAACACCTTTAGTGTTGGAATATTCACTACTTGATTTGCCATTTGCCGCAAACGCTTCAAAAACCTTTGAGGGCAAATTGTCAACAGAAAATAGAAACAGTAATGGTACTTTTGCCAATAGTTTTAAATACAAAAGCTTTGAACAAAGTGTTCAGATTTCTACCGGCTTTGTTCAATTTTACCAATGGGGTGTCACACAAATACCAATGTTTAAAAAAAAGCCGGTACTAAAAAGAACCTCCGAAATATTTTTGAGTGGCATTCTTGATGGCGTCTTTTTTAGTTTTCCGTACCTAGGTTCGGGCTGGATGCACGAGGAGGCGCATCGTTGCATCATGGTGAACGCCTACACCAGCAGCTACAATCCTTTTATTTTTTTTAATAAGAAAAAAGATGCCAGCAGCAATTCATTGGCTTCGGTAAGTTATGTGTTAGATGCTAATTTGGCCATGATGAAAAAAAGCAGTAACGCCAATTTTGTGCGACTGGCCACTGCGGGTGGCGAATCGCAGGTGTTTGCTGTTTCCAACATGCAAAAGAATAACTTTTTCCACGATTCAAAAAATGCCAGTTCTTTTTTTTACATGATATCAATAGTCAACGTGCAACAATACATTGCCATTTGTGCCAATAAAGAAGAGTCAACCAAAGAAACGCTGGCGCAAATGAAGAATGAGGGAAGTAACCAAAACCTGAGAGATTTCACCGGCCTCGACTTTTCGGCCTGGGCCTATGATTTAAACCATCCCAACGAGCCTTATGCAGCCAGAGGTATAAACCCTTACGGCAATGGTTACGACCGCTATATTTATGGAAACAAACTTACCGACGAACAATATGCCTGGTTAAAAAAACAGTCCAACCTGGCTTATATTAATTTTCTGAGTCCGGCCATGTTTTTTATTAATCGTATTAAATTAAATGCCAATACCTTTTTTAATTTTTCAGGAAGGTATTATCCCACCTCCTTTGGCAATCAGGTAGGCGTGGAACTGTTGCTTCAAACCAAAAAATACAATTGGTATCTGGCACCGCACCTCAATCAAAATAAGGACCACAGCTTTTTTGGCCTCGAAGCTCAGATGTTTGAAAAACCAATGAATGTAAAAGGCCAATTGTTTTTAACCACTGCCCGCATAATTGCTGCTGCGCAACCTCAAAATCAGGAATTTTTAACCAACAAGGCGGCTTTTACTTTTTTAGGTGGACTCACAGTTTACTGGCATGCTTCCAAACGCTTTCGTCCCTTTATGAGCCTTGAAGCCAAAACCAATGGCTGGGTGGCTTCCAACGCCTTTCTCGATTCAAGAACGAGTGTTAAAATTGGTTTATCGGCACGGTTCAATCAAAATTAATTGTTGACTTCTGAAGGTTCTTCCAACTTCTTTTAACAGGAGAAAAGACCTTGTGTATTATTAAAGTTTGCTCATTTAACTTTTTATCGTGCCCAATCCCAATAGGTCGAATTAACTAAACACCCTAAAGAATCTAAAATATCTAAAAAAAATAGTATGCCCATTACTTCAAATATTTGTTTCAAAGGCAAAATCAATTCACTAAAATTATTACCTTGTCGCATCAAAAACCGAAAGAATGAGAACACTGCTTTGTGCGCTACTATTGGGTCTGTGGTTTAATGCCGCTTCGCAAAACCTCAATAATACAAGGTGGGTATTGTTATCAATCGACGATTTGCAATCAGGCATAAGTAAAGACGTTGGCGCCAATGCTAAAGCCACTATCCATTTTGAGTGCGATACACTTTACACCGGCCGTTTTTGCAATTCGTTTTGTGGCAAAATAAAATTTTTAAGCGACAATGCCATTAAAATGAGCAAACCTGTTTGTACCCGCATGATGTGCATGGGGCTTGATAAGTACGAAAAAGACATGATGCTGGTTTTTAATACCGCCGTTAAATTACGGGTGGAAGACGATAAACTTTTTATTTTTTCAAGCAGCAACAAACGCCTCACTTATAAGCGCGACAGAGGCCACTGAGTTAATTAGTGCAAGGAAATATTAAACAGGATTGTTCTTTTTAGCCTCACAAAAAAACCTTGTTGTAGTATAAGTTTTTGTCCCAAAATTTTAAGCACCTTCAAATGACTATTAAGAATTTATTATCTTGGTAATTATAAACTAATCCCATAAAATGAAATTTGTTGTTATAGCAGTTCTGCTTCTTTTGCATTTAAGTGTTTGCTCACAAAACCTGAGCGAGAGTTCCTGGCAATTGATGAGTATTGATGATTTGGAAACCGGTATTAGCAAAGACATTGCCGCCACCGCAAAAGCCACCCTTCGCTTTGAAGGCGATAGCAGCTACTCCGGTCGCTTTTGCAACACTTACAAAGGCAACTACAAACACAACCAGGATAAAATTATTCGCATGGGTGTGCCACAGGCCACCCGCATGTTGTGCATGGGCATTGATAAATACGAAAAAGAAATGTTTGCACTGATGGTGATGGTTAACCGTTACCGCATGGAAGACGATAAATTATTTTTGTTTACCACCAATCACAAACGCCTCAGTTATAAGAAAACCAAGTAATTAATTAAAGAGATTAAAAGTGCACTAAGCTTTTTTCAAATTTCCCCAAACGCCCAAAGGCAGTTTCACGCAGCTTTTTGCTTCAAGATAAAGTTCACCAATGCTCAGTTCCGATTTGTGCTTTTGCGCAAAAGGCTTCAGTAAATTTTCGGGTACCAAGGCCGAAAAGCCCAACGAGTAGGCGTTTAGAATCAATAAATGTTCCTTGGGGTCTAATATCTGCAACACGTTGTGCATCATTTCGGCAATGTTGTCTTCCAGTTTCCACTTTTCGCCGGCAGGGCCATGGCCAAAGGCCGGAGGGTCTAAAATAATGCCCTGATACAAATTGCCACGACGTTGTTCCTTCTTCACAAACTTTAAAGCATCGTCCACCAACCAACGGATATTGTCGAGTTTACTTTTTTGCATGTTTTCGTTGGCCCAGGTCACCACCTGTTTAATACTGTCCACATGCGTTACATCGGCCCCCGCAGCTTTGGCGGCAATAGAGGCACCACCGGTGTACGCAAACAAATTCAAAAACTTTGGCTGTTCTTTCTCCACCAAAAAATTAAAAATCTTATCCCAGTTCACGGCCTGTTCCGGAAAAACTCCAACGTGTTTAAATGAAGTAAGTCCGAGGCGAAAAACCAAATCGTGCAGGTCTTTTTTAGCGCCTTTTAGTTTTGCAAACGAGTAGCGGATTTCCCATTGGTCGGGCATTTGTTTCAGTTTTTTCCAATCGCCGCTGCTGCTCGAACGTGGAATAAATTTAACGTGCGCCTGTTTTTCCCAGTCGGCATTGGACCATATTTTTGGCCACACGGCTTGTGGTTCGGGCCTTATGGTAATGTATTTGCCAAAGCGTTCGAGTTTTTCAAAATCGCCGCAATCCAGTAATTCGTAATCAGAAAAATGAGCAGGACTAAGCAGTTGCATATTTGTTATTTTAATTAGCCGCCATTTGCTTGCGGCCTTGTTGGCTCAAAGATAGAATTTATAGCATATACATCTAAAAAAATAAACGGTCATTCTTCCGCAATACTTTATAAACAAAATTCATATATGCAATAGATTAAATTATTCTAACCAGCAGTTATTCATTATTGATTGACGTTTCGTTAAACGGATGATTTAATGTTTCTTCTTAAATTCTTGGCCAACAATCATAGTTATGCGAGGGCCATTCAAATCGCCCTAACAGATAGTTATTTACAAGGCACGGCTATTATGAATTTAAAATAAACGAATAAATACGCAATGTTAAAAGATACAGTGGCTGCGTGAGGGGTACGGAGGGCTTGGTTCTTCCAGACTTTTGCAGTTGGGAAAACCGCAGTTCCGATTGTTATCGGAGTGGAGCCCGCAGTGACCCGACCCCGCCTTTAAAGAAGGTATGATGTTGGCCGGAGCACGCCCAAAAATTAATTACTTAAGAATTGCAACAGTACTTTTTTTTGCTCTTCTAAAAAAGTTGAATTGTTATTTAAAAGTTTAGGATATGCAGGTGTATAAAATACAAAATGTTGATAAACAGCCATTCCTAAAATAAAAGGCTGATAGTAAATTAATACATTAGTTAAAATTTAAAATTTATGCAAAACAACCGATCGGCTTTTATTACACTCATTTCCGTTTTCTTTTTCTGGGGATTTGTAGCCGCCAGCAACGATATTTTAATTCCGGTGTTTAAAGAAAAACTCCATCTGCAACAATGGCAAAGTCAAATGATTTCACTGGCATTTTATGTAGCCTATACCGTGGGTTCCATCATATACATTGTGTTGTCAAAACTCAACGGAGGCGATATACTTAATAAAATTGGTTACAAAAATGGCATTGCACTTGGGCTTTGCATTTCGGCGACCGGCACCCTGTTGTTTTATCCGGCAGCACAAATGGTATCGTTTAATTTAATGATTACCGGATTATTTATTGTGGCACTTGGCTTTTCGTTGCAACAAACCGCTGCCAACCCACTGGCCATTGTTATGGGCGATCCGGCCAAAGGCTCGCAGCGACTGAGTTTGGCAGGTGGAGTAAACAACATTGGCACCACCATTGGGCCCCTGGTGGTAAGCTACGCCATCTTTGGTTCGGTAGGCAGTGGCTTAAAACTCGACAGCATTGAATCGGTAAAATTTCCGTACCTCATTTTAGGCGCTGCCTTTTTAATCGTAGCCGTTATTTTTAAATTCTCCTCCCTGCCCAACGAAATAGTACACACCGACGATTTAAGCGAAAACACAAAACCTTCGCGCTCCGGGGCCCTCAAATACCCGCAACTGGTGCTGGGCATGATTGCCATTTTTGTCTACGTGGGCGTTGAAGTGGCCACTGCATCCAATCTGCCCGAATACATGCGTCAATACATCAATATCGAAACTTCACAGGCCGCACCCTACATCTCGTTGTTTTGGGCCAGCCTTATGATTGGCCGCTGGACAGGCTCTGCCGGCGCTTTCGATATTTCGAAGGGAGCTAAACAGGTGTTGCGTTTCTTAATGCCCTATATTGCCTTTGGCGTTTTTTTGTTAGTGAACGCCATTGCCAAAAGCGACCTCCGAGTTTTTTATCCTTACGCTTTGGTAATCGTAGCAATGATTGTGGCCGACATTATTAGCAACGGTAATCCGGCACGCCAACTACTTATCTACTCAGGTTGTGGCATCATGGCCTTGTTAATCGGTATGTCCACCAGTGGTTTGGTAAGTGTGTACGCCTTTATAAGCGTTGGTTTGTTTTGTTCCACACTCTGGCCCTGCATTTTTACACTGGCCATCGCCGGTTTGGGAAAATATACCAACCAGGGTTCAAGCTATTTAATTATGATGATTATGGGCGGCGGCTTTATCAGTTGGTTTCAGGGCTGGCTATCGGGTCCCGATTTAATAGGTATAAAAGCCAGTTACCTTGTAGGGGTTGTTTGCTTTGCCTATCTGGCTTTTTACGGCTGGAAAGCCTCGAAAATACTTAAAGATCAGGGGATAAATTTAGATGCCAAAACTACCGCAAGCCATTAAAAACACTTATATTGGTGGGGCTTGAACGAAGAAAAAAATAAACAGGACCTTAACCAAAAAATAATCACCAAACTGATTAATGTAATAATCTTTTTAATCCTAATCATCATTGTTTTGGTTGTCATCATTTGCTTTCAGTACAGTGGTTCCAAAAAAACAATCCCTCTAAAACCCAATATGTCTGCACTTGTTCAGGATACTCTTACCGACAATTTTTGGAAAGCCCCCGACACCAGCCTTATTGCCGGCGAAAAAAATGCGGAACAAATTCTTTACGGAAAACAACTCATTGCCAACACCTCCTTTTATTATGGACCCAAAGGCACACTGCAACACAGCAGCAACGGCATGAATTGTCAGAACTGTCATTTGGAAGCGGGAACAAAACCATTTGGCAACAATTACAGCGCCGTGGCCGCCACCTATCCCAAATTCCGCGAACGCTCGGGCACCATCGAATCCATACAAAAAAGAATAAACGATTGTTTTCAGCGAAGCCTTAACGGAAGTTCCATTGATACCACCGGAAAAGAAATGCGCGCCATTGTGGCCTACATCAACTGGCTGGGTAAAGGACTGGCAAAAGGCACAAAACCCGCTGGAGCAGGGTTAAAGGATTTGGAATTTTTAGACCGTGCAGCAAGCCCCGACTCTGGTGCAAAAGTGTATGGGCTAAAATGCAAAACCTGCCATGGTGCCAATGGCGAAGGGCAATTGGGCGATGGCACAAACCAATTTAAATACCCGCCACTTTGGGGGCATAACAGCTACAACCTAGGTGCCGGCCTTTACCGTTTATCGCGCTTTGCCGCTTACGTAAAAAACAACATGCCCGAAGGGGCCACACATCAAAAGCCACAATTAAGCAATGAAGAAGCCTGGGATGTGGCCGCTTACGTGAACACACAAATCCATCCGGCTAAAGACATTTCCAAAGACTGGCCTGAAATAAAACAAAAGCCAATTGATCATCCCTTTGGACCATATAGCGACGACTTTACAGAAAAGCAACACAAATACGGACCCTTTAAACCAATACTTAGCGCGCGTAAAACCAATGAGTAAAGAACAACACCATAGCCATTGCACCTGCGGATGTAAGCAAAACCCGCTTGCCAAAGGCCAGTCGCGAAAAGATTTTTTAAGACAAATGGGCGCGGCCACACTGGGTTTGGGTCTGGCACCCATAACCTCCTTTGCTTTGGTGGATGATGGCAAAGCTGCCGAAATCGATAAAAGCAGAACCATACAATCGGGCAAGGCGCAAAAAATTACCTTGTTACACACCAGCGATATTCACGGACAAATAAATGTACACGACGAATTTTTTTGGGAAAATGGAAAGGCGGTGTTTAAAAAACGCGGAGGCTTTCCACACCTCAAAACCATGATTAATCAATTGCGCGCTAAAAATCCAAACACGCTGTTGCTCGATGGCGGCGATTGTTTTCAGGGCAGTGGCATTGCCTCTTTAACCGAGGGCCGCGCACTTGTGCCTTTAATGAACAACATCAATTACGATTTGGTATTGCCCGGAAACTGGGAAGTGGTGTACGGTAAAAAAATGCTGATGCAGGATTTGGGCGCTTACAATGCCCGAAAAATTTGTGCCAACATGTTCGACGATGATGCGGCCGGCGAATTACTTTTTCCGCCTTACAGCGTGTTCTACATTGGTGGAATTAAAATAGGATTTATTGGCTACAACGATCCCCTCACACCAATCCGTCAGGCACCCGATTACAGCAAAGGCATTCGCTTTGCAGAGCCCGAAAAAAACATTGCCCGGTATGTAAAAATTCTGCGCGAACAGGAACAGTGCAAATTGGTTTTTGTGATGTCGCACATGGGCCTGGCGCAGCAACTCAATCTGGCCTCGCAACCTTTTGCCGAAGGAGTGGATTATATTTTAGGTGCCGACACACACGAACGCATACGCGAACCCTTAAAAGGCGCTTACAGCAAGGTAACCGAACCCGGGGCCTTTGCCTCATTTATTGGGAAGCTCGACATTGTGATAGAAAACGGGGTGATAAAAGACGAGGTGTATGAACTCATGGAAGTGGATCCGGAAAAATATACCGGCGACGAAGAAATGCAGTCGCTGATAAAAGAAATTCGTGAACCACACCAGGCAGAGCTCAACCGCGTAATTGGTAAAACCAAAACCACCTTAATGCGGTCCTTTGTTTTAGAAACGCCCATGGACAACATGATTACCGATGCCCTGATGTGGAAGTTTAAACCCGATGTGGCCATCTCTAACGGATTCAGATTTTGTCCGCCACTGCACGTAGAAGCCAACCAAACACGCGACATTACCAAGGATTATTTGTACAGCATGATACCCGGCAACAACAATATTTTAATGGCCGATGTAACCGGACAACAATTGTGGGACTGGCTGGAAAAAGAACTCGAAAATGTATTTGCCAAAGACCCCACCCGCCGACTGGGAGGTTGGTTGGTGCGCTTTCAGGGCATGAAAATTAAATTTACCATTGGCAACGAAATGGGCAAACGCTTAAATGAAATTAAGATAGGAAACAAAAAAATTGATTTGCAGAAAACCTACAAGGTAATTTCATGCGAACGCGAAGGCGACCCTGAAACTCTTTTATGCCGCATTAAAAACGTTAAAAACAATCACAAGCTGGGCGCGCTCATTCACGATGTGGTAGAAGAGTACCTGGCAAAACAGTCACCCGTATCCCCGCAACTGGAAGGCAGGGCAGTGGCCACCGACGCACCGGCCACCCTTCTTACACAAGTATCGGGAGTCAATTATCAATTCAGATGAAAAACTATTTACTACTAATTTTTGTATCGGCTCTTGTTTGTGTAAACGCTCAAACTAAAAACACGTTCAGCATTATTCCAATGCCCAATTTAATTCGGCCCATGGAAGGGAAATTTGTATTGAGCAGCCAAACAAAAATTGTGGCCAGCGATACCGCCAATTACAAAGATGCCTTTTATCTGCGCAACTTTTTGAAAGAGGTGTACGATGTGTATGTGCCATTGTTAACAGATTACAAAAATACCAGCAATGCCATTGTATTTAATTATGATGCCACCGGCACCTACAAAAAAGAGCAATACGATTTAAACATACAGGCCAACAAAATTACCATCACAGCTCTAAAAGGCGGCTCCGGATTTTTTTACGGCATACAAAGCCTTATTCAGATTTTACCCTTGTATCAAAAGGTAGCCGGCAACCCACCACAACTTACCTTTGACGTGCCCTGCGTTAAAATTCAGGATGCACCGCGTTTTAAATACAGAGGCATGCATTTGGATGTGAGCCGGCATTTCTTCAGAAAAGAATTTGTGAAAAAATACATCGACCTGTTGGCCCTTTATAAGTTTAACACCTGTCATTGGCATTTAACCGACGCTCAGGGCTGGCGCATCGAAATTAAAAAGTACCCCTTGCTCACCACAGTTGGGGCCTTTCGCAGCGGCTCTATGATTGGAACCTACAGCGATCAGAAATTCGACGACCTGCCTTATGGTGGCTTTTACACACAAAACGACATTCGCGAAATTGTGGCGTATGCCAAACAACGTCACATCACCATTTTACCCGAAATTGAAATGCCCGGACATTCGCAGGCCGCGCTGGCTGCCTATCCCTGGCTGGGGTGTAAAAATCAAACAGTGCAAACAGCCAAAGCATGGGGTGTATTCGAAAACGTGTTTTGCTCTAAAGATTCCACCTTTAATTTTATAAAAGACGTGTTGGATGAAGTCATTGCCCTGTTTCCCGGAGATTACATTCACATAGGAGGCGACGAGTGCCCCAAACTACAATGGAAAGCCTGTCCCACCTGTCAGGCACGCCTAAAAAAAGAAGGATTAAAAGATGAAAACGAATTGCAAAGTTTTTTTATTAAGCGCGTGTCCAATTATTTAAAAACAAAAAAACGGTCCATTGTAGGTTGGGACGAAATAATAGAAGGTGGCCTTGCACCTGGTGCCACCGTAATGAGTTGGCGCGGATTTGACGGTGGAGTAGAAGCGGCCAAAATGAAACACGACGTGATTATGACCCCCGGAGAATTTTGTTATTTCGACCATTATCAGGCACAACCCAAAGATGAGCCCGTTGCCATTGGCGGTTTTACACCACTCGAAAAAGTATATGCCTTTGAACCCGTGCCTGCCTCACTCAACGACGAAGAAAAAAAATACGTAAAAGGCGCACAAGCCAATGTTTGGACGGAGTACATGGCCACTGAAGAACATGTGGAATACATGCTCAACCCACGCTTAGCGGCGCTGTCGGAAGTGCTTTGGACAAAAAAAGAAAACAAAAACGAATCGGATTTTTTGCGTCGGGTGCAAAATCATTTTGCCTTATATAAATTAAGAAACATAAATTTTTCTAAAACGCTTTACGATGTAAATTTTAGCCTGAAACCAGCATTTAAAAATAATGTTTTGCTATCACTCACCGCCAATAAAAGTTTGGGCGATATTTATTACACCAACAATTCATCTTTACCGGTTTCGCAGTGGAGCAAATACGACACTGCACTAATGGTACCAAGTACGGTTGATTTTGCGGCTGCGGTTTTAAAAGATGGAAAACTGCAAGGCAAAATTCTGCAACGGAAAATACACATTAACAAGGCTACCGGTAAAGAACTGAAATTTAAAACAGAACCCAGTAAATACTACAACAAGGGTGGCGCCTTTACCCTGGTTAACGGCATCAAGGCGGTGTTGCCACGCATTAACAACGAATGGTTGGGTTGGAGCGGTGATGATATGGAATTGACTCTGGATTTAGGCGAAAGCACAAATATATCTACCTTGGAAGTGGGTTTTTTAAACGAAGAACTCAACTGGATTTATCTGCCCCGTGAGCTGGAGTTTTTTACTTCTGAAGACGGACTTATTTTTAAAAGCCTTGGCAATATAAATACCGCACAAATTAAAGAACAAAACCGTGTGGTGACACTTAAAACAGAAACACTAAAAACAAGGTATGTAAAAATCAGCGCTAAAAACGCGGGGAAAATACCATCCGGAAAGCCCGGAGCAGGAGAAAACTGCTGGTTGTTTTGTGACGAAATAAGCATTGATTGAAAATGAACGGAAGAAGAAAATTTTTAAAACTAAGCGCACTCACTACAGGACTTTTTGCCTTTGAAAAGGGCAGGGCAGGTCAGTTAATTGAAACCCTGGCAAAGCCGGCCATTAAGCCCATCGTCATTTCCACCTGGCGCTTCGGAGTGGAGGCCAACGAAGCGGCCTGGCAAATACTCCGTAAAAACGGCAAGGCCCTTGATGCCGTGGAGGCCGGTGTTAAAGTGCCTGAAGGCGACCCAAAAGAAAGAAGTGTGGGACTGGGTGGTCGCCCAGACAGGGATGGAAGAGTAACACTCGACGCCTGCATCATGGATGAAAACATGAACATAGGTTCAGTGGCCTGTATCGAACACATTGTGCACCCCATTTCGGTGGCGCGCGCAGTGATGGAAAAAACACCACACGTGATGTTGGTTGGCGAAGGAGCCCTTGAATTTGCAATTGCACAGGGCTTTAAAAAAGAAAATTTGTTAACCCCTGAATCGGAGGCCGAGTGGAAAGAATGGTTAATAGAATCCAAATACCAACCCAAAGTAAACATCGAAAACCACGATACCATTGGCATGGTGGCGCTCGACATGAACGGTAACCTTTCGGGTGCCTGCACTACCAGCGGCATGGCATTTAAAATGCACGGCCGTGTGGGCGATTCGCCAATTATTGGCGCAGGGTTGTATGTTGACAATGAAGTGGGAGCTGCCACCGCCACCGGCCACGGTGAAGAAGTGATTCGCATTGCCGGTTGTCACACTGTGGTTGAATTAATGCGCCAGGGTTATCCCCCCGAACTGGCTTGCAAAAAGGCTACCGAAAGAATCATTAACAGCGCCAAAAAGCGCAACAAATCCCTCAGCGAAATTCAGATAGGCTTTATTGCCATAAATAAAAAGGGGGAACACGGTGCCTATTGTTTGCAAAAAGGATTTAATTACGCGGTGTATTCACCCGAAATTCCCAATAAACTGATGGATGCCAAAAGCATTATTAAATAAATGAATCGACTACTCGAAATAGCCTGTTTTAGCGAAGAGGCCGCTACGGTGGCTTTTAAAGCCGGCGCTCACCGCATCGAACTGTGCGATAATTATTGCGTGGGAGGAATCACACCATCATTCGATGTAATTCAAGCGGTGCGAAATAACATCAGCCTGCCACTACACGTCATTATCCGGCCAAGAGAAGGCAACTATGTGTACACACAAAATGAAATAGAACAAATGTGCCTTGACTTTGAATTTTGTAAGAAGGCAGGTGTGGATGGAATAGTGTTCGGTATTTTAACAGCGGAAAACAAAGTGGATGAAGCCGCTTGCAAAGAATTACTCAAACGCGCAGGCAATCTGCCCTGTACCTTTCACCGTGCAGTGGATAGTTGTTTCGATAGAGTGGAAGCCCTGCAAACTCTGGTGAATTTGGGATTTAAAAAAGTGTTAACTTCAGGTGGCGCTGACCATGTAATGGAAGGGCTTTCGGAAATTAGCCACATGCAAAACAAATTCGGGAAATTAATTAGCATCATGCCCGGCGGAGGGTTACGTGCAACTAACCTTAAAAAAGTAATCACCGAAAGCAATTGCACCGAGTTTCATTCCGCTGCATTAAAGCCGGGGTCTGATTTGCCAAACAGCGAAGAAATTAAAAAACTGCTGCAAGTATTAAACGGGGAATGAAAAAAGCAACTGGCATAAGTATTCTCTTTTTAATGGCCATGCTAATGGGCAGTGCACAAACCATCGAAAAACAATTGTACCTAAAATGGCAGTTACGACAAAAGGGAACCTGGAACTGGTATAGCAAACCCGGCGCCGGGAATGTTCATCTGGATTTGCTCGAAAATAAAATAATAAAGGAACCTTTCTACGCCGACAACGAAAAAAATCTGCAATGGATAGAAAACGAAGACTGGGAATACAAAACTGAATTTGAAGCTGACGATAAGTTACTGCAACAGACGCACGTTCAGTTAAACTTCAAAGGTTTGGATACCTATGCAAACGTGTATTTAAACGACTCGCTCATTTTAAAAGCCAACAACATGTTCCGCGAATGGCCGGTGGAAGTGAAAGGATTGATTAAAAAAAACAATCAGTTAAAAATCACCTTTGAGTCGCCCATTAAAAAATACAAACAGGAAGCCGCTAAATTACCTTACGCTTTGCCGGAAGCCGAACGCTCACTTACCCGAAAGGCACAATACCATTATGGTTGGGACTGGGGACCACGTTTTGTAACGGCCGGTATCTGGAAACCAATTTACCTTAAAGCCTGGACGGATTTTGAATTGAAAAATGTTCATTATGTCATCACACAATTAGACAGTTCGATTGCAAAATTAAATATCATTTACGAAACAGTTTGCGAAAAACCGGGAACTTATCTGGCCGAATGCGCTTATGTATTGCAGAAATCGGCATTAAGCGCCACCTGGGAAAAAACATATAAGACGCTAAAATTAAAAGAAGGGCAAAACTACGATACCCTGGTGTGTTTAATTCGCAATCCCAAATGGTGGTGGTGCAATGGGATGGGGCAAGCCACGCTTTATGCCTTTCGTTGCAGTGTGAGCTATAACGGCAATCAGCAACAAACAAAACGATTTAATGCAGGACTGCGCAAACTTGAATTGGTGCAGGAGAGCGACCCTG
>JADLED010000322.1 GCA_020846335.1 Bacteroidia bacterium | reverse complement strand
GGTGTACAATTTTATTTTGGTGGGATCGAAACTTTGAAAACTGGCCGCCACATGAAAGCCGCTTGCAGGAACAGCTCCCAGATGATTGGTATTAAGTTTGTAACGCACCAGGGTTTTGCCACTTGGGGCATTGCCGGCGTACAAAATGGCTCCAATAAAGGTGGTGTCGTTGGCAAGTGAATCCACATACAACCAACGGTTATCCACAAAATTGTATCCTACCCTCGATTCATTAGGAACAAATTCGGCCTCGTAACTTAAATCGCCATTCACAAAGCGGAATTCGTATTTTCGCTGCGCCGGAATATTTACAATTATGGAATAGATATTGGTGTTTCCCTCCTTTGCCATCGCTGCTGTGGCCGGGTCCCAGTCTGGCCCTAACCCAGCCAGTGCCTGAAAATCGCCAACAACATGAACGCCATTTACGCTCACGGTTTGTCCGGTCATGTCCACCGAAAATTTTACCTTTTTTGCACTAAGTGTTCCCACAAACAAAAACACGGCGCAAATGCTTATCCAGTTTTTCATAGTTTTATTTTTTTAAAAAACTCATTTAACAAGTGTTATTTTTTTATTTACTGAAATGCCATTTTCGGTGCTGATATTCAGCAAATACAAACCCGAATTAAGTTCGCTCAGATTCAGCGTTTGTGTTTGAGAAGCCTGCATTAACAAGCGACCCGATTGGTCATACACTTTTAAGGTAAGATTAGCTATATCCAAATCTTTTACATCAAGCGACAAAATTCCGTTGGTAGGATTTGGATACACCTTAAAAAATGCCGATGGATTGTTCAATACATTGGTAATGTTCGTACTGGTACCATTAGAAAATTTATAGGAGCCTGAATAATAATACCCACAATTGTTGGCATCGGTTATTCGTACCAGATAATTGCCATTTTGTGTGGGCGCGTAACTTGCAGTATTGGCACCACTAATCAAGACACCATTAAAGTACCATTGATAGGTGGCACCTGAAGTGGCGTATAAAATTCCGGCAGTTTCGGTTACCACAGGCAAAGCGGGCGCCGTGGTGGTAAGGTAACAATCGCTGTAACGGTAGGCATGCACCAATGTGCCGCCAATATTTTTACTCCATAAGGTTGTGCCTGCAGGATTTATTTCGTAAAAGGTGCCCAAAAATGCCATGCACACCAACATGTTTCCATTTGGCAACTGTTGTGAATTGCCCTGATTGCTTGTGTAGCCATTGCAGGGATGGCGCAGGCTGTAACTGGCCGGTGTAAATGCAGAGCCGGGTGTGATGGTGTAATTGTATCCGGATTTGGGCGTGATAACCTGATCGACTGAAGATTGTGTATTAGACACACCACGGTTTACAAAGCCCACCAGATAACCTGCATTAGGCACTCCCTCAGGAATCCAATGCGCATCGTGTACCACATTTAGCACTGTTGCACCGCTGGCACCATAGGCAGCCGGATTACCATAACGGTATAAAAAATCGCCTCCCTTACCGGAGTTGCCGCCACTGTGCGAAGCCGCCTCGGCAGTGCTGGTGCTGTGATCGATGATGTACATTTCGTTAAGATTATGCGAACTGAATGAAATCTGATCCAGCATCGGATTATAATCCAACCCATTTACATGCATCCAGTCTTTTTGAGTGGCGTAATTAATATTTAGTAATTCAGGATGAT
Source organism: Bacteroidia bacterium (assembly GCA_020846335.1). Classification (GTDB taxonomy): domain Bacteria; phylum Bacteroidota; class Bacteroidia; order B-17B0; family Aurantibacillaceae; genus Aurantibacillus. The sequence continues at coordinate 2,567 of JADLED010000322.1, read as the reverse complement.
TGACAACAGATGTTTGGTAGTTGGCTTTATTAGGATCGACACTTTGCACCAAATGATCCCAAACATGCCATTCCCAAACCACACTGCCTGTAGTGGCACCGGTTTGTTGTATTTCTACAATTTTATCGGGCCACATTACGATGCTTTGAGAGCAACCTGCCGCCGAAACTTCGCTGGCGGTTTTTGCCTCGTAAGCAATTACCAACACATTGCCGTTTGGCATAGGGCAAATATCGTGATGGGTGCAATAAGCAGTAGTGGAATATATAAAATCCCAGGTAATATTGCCATTCCAATCCACTTTTTGAAACTCCCCACAAATTGGGCCACCGTTAAACGAATTGCCTGCACGTGCCACTGTTCTTAAAAGTGTGCCGCCCTGCAATAAATACGTAGAGTATCCTGTTTTTGCACTGCTCGAAAATGTCCAACTGTGAGTGATGGCACCGGTGGTATCCATCAGAAAAGCTGCGGTACCGTTTTGGGTGGCGTAAAGCGTGTTATTGCCCCATTTTTGAGCGTTTGCATTTATTGTTACCAGGCCTGTAAGCGCCATTAACAGTATGTTGCGTTGAAGATAACTTTTCATAGTTTAAATTATTATGATGCTAAAGTAAATTAAATGATTTTTTACAAATAATTTAAGAGGTAAAGTCCAACAACATTGCGGTTAATTTAAACACATCACAAATTAAACCCCTAAATCACCTTTACAAATTCACACGAATAATTGATTGGAAAGTCTGATTATTTGAATCTTCATTAAGATAGCATTTTATTTTAATCCAGAACTAAAAAAAAATTATTTTAATCCTGATTTTAAGCAGGTGCAGAATTAAGCGCTTACTTATTTTTGTGAAAATTTAAACGAAATATGGCTAAAAAGACAAGCACTACTCCAACGCACAGAACCGTAAATCCACGCACTAAAAAAGTAATGAATGGCGACATTATTGGCGGGAAAAAACCGAAAGAAATTAAGGTTAAAACGGTTTCAAAAAAAATAAGAGCCCGTTTAAACAGCGAGGCCAAAGCGCTTGAAGACCGCTTAATTAAAACCAAAAATAAAAAACCAGGTGCCGAAAAATACCTGAGTAGTTTTCCTGTTGAAGAACAAAAAAACATCCTCAAAATTCTTCAGGAAAAAATTAATCACGAACCATTAAAAAAACATCCCGACGATGAACTTTCGCCCAATTGGCGCGATGGCGAGTATCCCTATAAAAACCTGATGTCAAGAAAAAACTACGAATCGCAGAAATACGATTTGCAGGTGGAATTATTAAAACTACAGGCCTGGGTAAAGGAAACCGGCAGCCGCGTGATTATTTTGTTTGAAGGCCGCGATGCTGCCGGAAAAGGTGGCACTATTAAACGGGTGATGGAACACCTTAACCCCCGCGGTGCCAGAGTGGTGGCCCTCGAAAAACCGTCGGATGAAGAACGCGGACAATGGTATTTTCAACGATACGTGAAACATTTGCCTACGCGCGGCGAAATTGTATTGTTTGACCGGTCATGGTATAACCGCGCAGGAGTTGAACACGTAATGGGTTTTTGTACCGAAGAGGAATATGGGGAATTTATGCGTCAGGCGCCTGAATTTGAAAGGAATCTTGTGCGAAGTGGCATTATTCTGATAAAATTCTGGTTTTCGGTTACACAAGCCGAACAAAGGCGGCGCTTTAAAGAGCGTGAAAATCATCCCTTAAAACAATGGAAACTCTCGCCTATAGACAAGGCTTCGTTGGATAAATGGAAAGAATACACCGTGGCCAAAGAACAAATGTTTTTTCACACCGATACTTCGGACTCGCCATGGACCGTGGTAAAATCGGATTGCAAAAAACGGGCACGTTTAAATGCCATCCGTTATATTTTGCATAAAATACCTTACAACAATAAAAACGGAACAGCCATCAATAAAGTCGATCCATTAATTATTGGTCGTTCAAAAGAAAACAATTTGATATTGGAATTAAAATCACACTAAAGCAACCATTTAATTTAGATTATGCTGCACCCTGCAAGGCAAGGCTTGCTTTGAGTAGGACTGAAATCCTTTGCTACCAAGGCTTACGGCAAATGTTAATAATTATTTTGCTTTACAAATAAAGTAATTGTATATTTGCACTCCGAATTTAGAAAAGCACAAAATTTTAAAGATATAGTGCGGGATAGAGCAGGGGTAGCTCGTTGGGCTCATAACCCAAAGGTCGTTGGTTCGAATCCATCTCCCGCTACCAACAAAAGCCACCAGATTGCTGGTGGCTTTTTTTACTTAATAAAGGAAATGACAAACACAGTTCATAAAGCAGGTTTCGTAAACATTATCGGTTGCCCCAACGTGGGTAAATCTACCCTTATGAATGCCCTTGTGGGCGAACGCCTCAGCATCATTACCTCCAAGGCGCAAACCACCCGCCACCGCATTATGGGCATTGTGAGCGGCGAAAATTATCAGATTGTTTTTAGCGATACGCCCGGCATTATTAAGCCGCTTTATAAACTGCAGGAAAAAATGATGCAGTTTGTAATCAGCGCCTTTACCGATGCCGACTTGTTTT
>JADLED010000321.1 GCA_020846335.1 Bacteroidia bacterium | reverse complement strand
TCTGCAGGATTTGCAAATCCTGCGGAGCTTGTGAATATAAAATAAAGTGTGTCAATCAAGATAAAAACTATAAATTGACACAAAATGAAAACAGAACAATTGGAACACAACACGTTATTAGGTAATGCGTGCGGACGACATTTCGGCGGACAAAAACATTTCGTTAGACATGAAAACAATCTCAATACATTTGATTTTCGCGACAATTCTTCTTTCCTGCTCATCGACACAGGAAAAATTTGGTGATCCATATCAAAACGGACAAATATCATCAAAATACACCGTTACAAGTGACGGCCTTAAAAATGGTCCTTACGTGACATTTTATGAAAACGGACAAAAAAGAAGTGAAGGAAACTATGAAGGCAACAAGCAAGTTGGCTATTGGATTACTTGGCACGACAATGGGAATAAATCCTCCGAAGGATCTTTCGAAAATGGTTTACAGACAGGTGAATGGAAATTCTATTATTCAGACGGTAAACTTCAACAAATAAATCATTTCAAAAATGACAAATCCGAAGGAATCTTCATTGACTTTGATAAAAACGGTATAAAAAGACGAGAAGGAGTTTCTGTAAATGGACTATTAAACGGTAAATCAATTGAGTATTTTCCAGATGGTAAGGTCTCCTCTGAATTGACATACGTAGATCATAGACCAACTGGGCCGTTCATTGAATATTATCCTGACGGCAAACTACGAGCAAAAGGTACATGGAGAGATTCAGCATTAGTTGGTGAGTACTTTGTTTTCGACAGTCTAGACAACAGTAGTTATGTTAAGCAGTTTGTTCTGGCAGACGGCAACCCTTCTGACACAGACTTTATTTATAAAAACAATAAGTTAACTCAGTATAAAATTTACGACAAAAAAGGAAACGAAAGAATCGTAAACACTAAGTGAACCCCCCGCTCCACCGGATTTACAAATCATTACTGTTCGGAATCTGGTTTGGAAAATATCTCACCCAGCCCAACAACCATTAAACACTATAAATCGTTTGCTTTATTCCAGCCACTAAGCAAACTTTTTCTCAAAAGCCTGCATCACTTCCACCAACACGTTTACGCTTTCGAGTGGCAAAGCATTGTAAAGCGAGGCGCGGTAGCCGCCCACATCGCGGTGACCACGAATGCCACTGATGTTGGCATCTTTCCACATTTTATCAAATTCGGCTTCCAGTTCTGGTTTGTTTAAGAGAAAACACACGTTCATTTTGCTGCGATCGGCCACCTCGGTGGTGCCGTAAAATAAACTGTTCCGGTCTATTTCGCCATAAAGTGTGGCGGCTTTTTGGTTGTTTACACCTTCAATCCAGCTAATACCGCCGTTTTGTTTCAGCCATTTTAAGGTTAGCAGTGTAACATAAATTGGAAACACCGGAGGTGTGTTGTACATAGAGCCACCTTTTATGTGTACCTGGTAATCGAGCATGGAAAGCATTTTGCGACCGGTTTTGCCAAGCGCATCCTTTTTTACCATTACCATGGTGCTGCCGGCAGGGCCCATGTTTTTTTGAGCGCCCGCATAAATGAGTGCAAAATCTTTGGCATTAACCTTGCGGCTAAAAATATCGGAACTCATGTCGCACACCACCGGAATTGGTGATTTTGGAAACTCGTGCATTTGTGTGCCGTAAATGGTGTTATTGCTGGTAATGTGCAGGTAATCGGCGTCGGCAGGTATGTCGTAGCCTTTTGGTATAAAGGTGAATTTTTTATCTTCTGAACTGGCAATTACTTTTGTGTTGCCAATCAATTTAGCTTCTTTAATGGCTTTGGAGGCCCACACGCCTGTGTTAACATAAGCGGCGCTGCCATTTTCACGTAACAAATTATAGGGCACCATGGCAAATTGCAGGCTGGCTCCGCCACCCAAATAAACCACTTCGTAATCATCGCCCACTTCAAACAACTCTTTTACTATTGAACGGGCCTCGTCCATTACCTTTTCGTAATTTTTGCTTCGGTGCGAAATTTCAAGTAGTGATAAATTCAGATTATCGAAATTTATGCAGGATTCTGAAGCTTGTTTTAATACTTCGGCAGGCAGTATGCCCGGTCCCGCGCTAAAATTGTGTACTTTGCTCATAACAGTTTTGTTGTTTTAAGGTTATAAATTTAAGAAGGATTAATCGGAAAGCAATTTTATTTCGCCATTAATTAGGGTAACAATAAAAAGTCTGGCATTTATTTTTGCCAGGCCTGCCACCTCTTTTAGCACCACCTGCCCCCTGTTATTAACTATACTTTTTGCTTCGCCGTTGAGAAGGTAATAGTGGCCACTGATTTTTTCGATGGGTAAGGTGGAAGAAAACATTTCTTTACCCTGTAAATTTATGAGTTGGTAATTTTCTTTGTGTTTTACCAGGGCTGCACTGTCCTGAAAATCGCTGGCCCACTCGTATTTAAAAGGGATGGCCGTGTTTAATCTTTTATCGAGGAAGCCGTATTTCTTTTTCTTTTTTACACGGCTTAAATTGTAATTGCTAAAATTAATTTCGGCGTAGTTCTCTGAATTAATAAGGGTGTTCCCGTTTTCATCCACAATCAACTGGGTATTTTTTTTAAGAAGTTTAAACTGTCTGCCATTGCTGTAAAATTCGGGAATTTTATCTTTTTGATACTCATAGCTGAGCGGTGTTACAAAACAGCCCGAGGCACTAAAAAAACCATAAGTTGCATTGCTCACCAACAAATAATAAGGCCCAGAGGTTTTCAAAATCAGGTCGTAGAGCGGCTCCAGAACCATGCTGCCATTGCCATTTACCAAACCGTATTTATTGTTCCGTTTTACAATGGCCAGTTGCTGTTCGTCGAAATCAGAAATCCATTCAAAGGCGGCTTTGTAAACCTGACCACTCACCGAAACAAAACCGTAAGCCCCATTATCGGTGTAATAGGCAAAATCGTTTTTAAAATCGCCGAGTTTGTCAAATCGCGGTTCAATGAGTGTTTGCCCATATTGGTCGAGCGCCCCGTATTTGCCATTGTTTTTTACCACATACACCGAATTGGACAATTCATTTATTTCGTCGTACAAACCCGAAATGCTCTGTCCCTGGCGGTTAATAAAAAACCAGTGGTTGTTTTGTTTTACGGGAGCAATGCCGTTTTTAAACACCATGGCATCGATGTAGGTTTTTTGAAAGGGATTTACATTTTCCTTATTAATAAAAAACACCGAATCGTTTTTATTCACCACGGCCAGACCTTCGTAAAAATCGCTTACGGCATCGTAAACGGGTTCAATGGCAAAGCGGCCTTCTTCGTTGATAAAACCGGTGTAATCGTTTTGCTGATAAGGGTAAAGCACCAGTTTGTTAAGCTCAAGCTCTTTGAGAATAGAATATTTGAGCGGAAATTCGGGATACACTTCTAAAAACTTTTTTAGTTCGTTGTAGGAAAAGGATTTTACCGTAAGCGAAAAAAGGAGTTTCCAGGCTTCGAGGTTTTGCGGTGCTTTTGGATAATTGCTTACAAAGGCTGTCAATCCAGCGGCATCGGCCCTTTGGCGGTAAATGCCAAACAATTTTTCGTAAGCGGTGTTGAGCAACACATTTTTTGGGTGATTTTTTATAAAGGAAATAAAGGTGCTCGGCAAATCGTCTTCGGTTAATTCGTCGTACAATTCGCGGTCTTTAAGTATCAGGGCTTCGGAATAAAAACTGCTTTGCGGATGGGTGGCAATAAACAAAGCGGTGGTATCGCTGCGGTTGGTTTGCATTACCTGATTAAATTCCAACTCGTCGCGCAGGTAAACGGCCTGTTTTTTAAGTTTGTCGGTGGCCAGGTAATTATGGGTAAGAAAATGATTTAGCGATGCAACGGAGATTTGTTTTTTTACCCGCTCAAACTGCATTTGGGCAATGGAATCGGCCAGGTTAAGCATGGCCATACTGTCCACCAAAAATCCCGGAAATTTTTTAATGCCTGAACCCGGTTGGTAATAATTGTTGGCCAGGGTGATGTAGCGGCAGGCGCTGTCGACATTGCTAAAGGGATTGTCGGTTCGGGCATAAATAATGGCCAAACCATAGCAGGAATAAGGGTTTGGTTTGGAGGCATTAATTTTATAGAAATATCTTTTAGCTTTAAAATAGTCGTAAATGTGCAGGGCATTGTAGGCTTTGTTCAATTTTGATGCCTGCACCTGAACTGTTAAAAGGCCTGCGAGTAACAGAGTAACGTGGATATGCCGCTTTAATTGCAATTGTGAGGCACAAAGTTTATTATTTTTTGTAATGATTCAACCAAAAACTTAGTTTTTTATAATATATATTTGCACAATGTTTACCACCGGTAGAATAGTCTTTATCATCTTTTTTGTAACTGTTTTTGTGGCCGGCCTTATTTGGAGCTACCGCAAAGAGAAACACGTCAACCAACAACACTTTGGTAAAAGTTACAAAATTCTCATTGCCATTCTGGTTTTTCTGTTTATTCAGTTTTTAATCGTCAAAATAGGGCATTTAATCTAAATTTTGTACTTAACCGTTGCTTTTGTTTTTTCAAATCATTAAATTTGTTAGGCGAGATTCCTGGATTATTAATTTTAAATTTTGTTTGATAACAAAAAAAGACCATGAAAGTATTGTTCACTTCTGTTTTTGCTATTATAACTGCAGCAACTTTAAGCGCTGCTACTCTGGTAATTGAAGGTAAATTTCAGAACAAAAATTTATACGTACATAATGGATTTGGCTCAACCGGTGTGGGTTTTTGCGCACACGAGATTAAAGTTAATGGACAAATAACCACCGACGAAACCAATTCATCTTCGTTTGAAATTGATTTAAGAGGCATGCAACTTGAATATGGCGAAAAAGTGACCATAGAAATTCAACACAGCGATGAGTGTGTGCCAAAGGTGTTGAACATGGAGGATTTAAAACCCAAGCCCACTTTTGAAGTGATGATGATGGGCATTTCGCACGATGGGATTTTAAAATGGGAAGCTAAAAACGAATCCGGCATTTTACCTTATGTGATTGAACAATTTAAGTGGAACAAATGGGTGCGTGTAGGCGAAGTGCAAGGCATTGGTACACCTGATATGCACGAATACACGTTTAAGCTTTTAATGCACAGTGGCGAAAACAAATACCGCATTAAACAAAAAGGGTATAACTCCATTGTTAGAACATCGCGCGAAATTGTGTCGATTGCCGCTTTGGTTAATAAACCCTCCTACGCCATTCCAATGGATTTTTCGAGCATTGACTTTAGTGTTGAAACTGCCTATGAAGTGTACGATGCTTATGGCCAGATTGTGAAGAAAGGATTTGGCAAACAAATTAACATCAGCAACCTTGGTAAAGGCGAGTTTTATTTGTGTTACGACAACACACTCGCCGAATTTCATAAGCCCTGATTTCGGGAAATTCTGTATTTATTTTCTTTAGTTAGTTTTTTCTGAAAAACGATTAAGCCAGTCAGTAAACAAATCAGGCCCCGGTAATGTTTATTCGGTATATTTCTTGAAAATAGACGTGGCTGTGTGACCACCGAATCCAAACGAATTATTTAAGGCGTAATTCACTTTGCTGTTTAAGGATTTGCCGTAAACTATGTTTAACTCCGCAGGAATTTCTTCATCAATCGCATCCACATTTATAGTGGCCGGAATAATGTCGTGCTTAACGGCCAACACACACACAATGCTCTCTACCGCACCGGCTGCACCCAGCAAATGCCCTGTCATTGATTTGGTGGAAGAAATGGCCACCCTGCTATTGCCAAAAACCTTGTGGATTCCGGCAAGTTCTTTGGTATCGCCCACCGGTGTTGAGGTGGCGTGTGCATTAATATAATCAATGGCGGAGGCCTCAATTCCTGCATCTTTTAAAGCGGCTTTAATGCCCAGTTCGGCACCAATGCCATCGGGTGCAGTGCCTGTGAGGTGATAGGCATCGGCTGCCATGCCACCGCCCACCACTTCGGCATAAATTTTGGCACCCCGTTTTTTGGCATGTTCAAGTTCCTCCATAATCAAGGCACCGCCTCCTTCACCAATTACAAAACCATCGCGGTCTTTATCAAACGGGCGCGATGCTTTTTCAGGCTCATCGTTGCGTTTAGAAAGTGTTTGTGCTGCCGAAAATCCTCCTGCCGAAGCTGCGGTAATGGCGGCTTCTGAGCCTCCGGCAATTACAATATCGGCCTTACCCATGCGTATGGTATCAAAAGCGTTAATCACAGCCGTGTTGGAAGAGGCACAGGCCGAAACAGGGCAATAATTGGGGCCGTGCAATCGGTGACGAATGGAAATAACTCCCGCAGCAATGTCAACAATCATGCGGGGAATAAAATAAGGACTAAAACGTGGTGTTCCGTCGCCGGCGTAATATTCGCGCACCTGATCTTCGAAGGTACCAATGCCGCCGTTGCCACTCGACCAGATAACACCCACAGCAGCGCGCTCTTCCAGACTCATGGTTCCAAAATTAAGTCCTGAATCCTTTATGGCCTCGTCGGATGCGGCTACGGCGTAATACGTAAACAAATCGTATTTTTTTTGTTCTTTTTTCTCGAAATAAATTTCGGGATGAAAATTTTTTACTTCACAGGCAAAGCGTGTTTTATATTTTGAAGCGTCGAATTTGGTAATGGGGCCTGCTCCGCTTTTGCCGTTTACAATGTTGTTCCAAAATTCGTTGATGGTGTTACCTACCGGGCTAATTGTGCCTAATCCTGTAATGACTACCCTGCGCATAATTGATTTTTAAAAATTCTAAATTACTAAAATAGTTTCTTGGTGTAATTACTTTATTTGGTTGGTTTTTTAAAAGGCTAATTAGGAGAGCCTTAAAGTCGTTTTATTACTTTAGCACGCTCAGAAGAGTTACTTCGGCACGCTCAGTACAATAATTTGGGCGCCCCTACCTGCCTCACACAGGCTGGCGCAATGGCAGGCAGGCGGACGGGCTGTCGCGCACACACTTGCCGGCTCATAACGTCACTGGCGTTATGCCCTTCGCTCTTTATCCAACCGCTCCCTGAGTTTTCATCGAAGGGCGGTTGGATAAAGGAGCTCAGCAACCGCACCAGCTCGCTCAAAGACCCACTGGGACTTTGCCGTGCTCCATCCCTGGCGCTGGCACACAGAACTTTAGTATTTTCATTCATCTTAATAATTTAAGTCCTCAAAACAAAAATTCACAGGAATTTCAACACTAAAAATTAATTTCTGGTAGTTTAGAACGATAGTGTTTTCGGGTATGATTCAACATTACGACCTTCAGTATAATTGTAGTATGCATAAATAAATTAAGTTGTCACTTAAATAAATACAGCTACAAACTATGTAATGGTACGATGTACGAATGGCTTGTTAAACCCCGCGAAAGATAACAAACGATGGGCATTTTAATACCATTTTTCGTATTCATCGGCATCTTCTTTAGGATAACCAAACAGTGTAATCATTTCATCTTTTGTAAAAATTCTATCCTGTGGATCCATTAAATAACACAACAGGTCCTTGATTTCCTGCACTTTTTCATCGTCAATGCCTTTTTGTATTTCGGAAGTTTTATTAATGGAGTATAGCACCGTTATAGATCCGGCTTCGAGCCAACCTTTGTTTTCGTTATAAAAGCCTTCCAGTTTTTCGATAAAGGAAATAAATACTCTAAACAAAATAGGCAATTCAAATTTGATAATTTCAATGTAATCCTCCTTGTATCTTTTTTTGTTTCTTTGATAAATAGAAGATGCCAATTCGTCGGTTTGCGCAAATTCTTCGAGCTTTTTTATCACAGGTTCCAATTCAGAAAGTGATAGTTTATTAATTATACCCGAACCGTTATCAAATTCCTTGAGACTTTCACCCAAATCAAAAGCCTTCATTAAGGCCTTTAATTGCAACCATCTTAACTTGTTGGCCTGGTAATCAATTAATTCTATCGAATCCAGGTGTTGATAAGGAATAATACTTCTGAATTTAATAAACTGATACAGAAAATCCTTTACTCTAAAACCGGACATGGTGATGAAATTTTTACCGATGTAAACACTCTTTAGTTTACTGTTAAAGGTATCGTAGCTCACCACCATTTTCCTTTCCGGATAAAAATAATTTTTTACGTTGTTGCGTTCTTCATCTGCTCTCGCTTTGCCAAACACCTTTTCAATGTCCGGCATCCTGTTCACATCAAAATCCGAAAGGCCGGGTGCTTTTATCTGAAATTCCAAAATTTTGGCTTCAGTGTTTTTGGTAACGCGAAAAGCCACGGTATCATTCACGTTGAGCCAACCGTAGTAATCCGGTTCTTTATCTTCCATTTGCAAATGGGTACCATTTAAGCTATCGCCTAATTTATAGCCCATAAGGGAAATGACTTCGGGTTTAAAATCGTTTTGCTGAAGCAGGTTGATGTTTTTTAAAATATCCATTTCTTTAATGAACTATTTAAGGTAATAAATTAATCACTAAGTATTTAAAGAAATACAACGTGCAGACCGGATGTCTAATTAAACTGCAAAGCAAATACGGTTCCTTCGCCTTCGATGGATTGCACAGTAATATTGCTTTTGTGCAGCATCATTACCTGTTTGCAAAGACTCAGGCCAATGCCGCTGCCCGTTTTTTTGGTACTGAAAAAGGGAATAAATATTTTATCGAGCAATTCGGGTTTTATGCCGCTGCCATTATCGGCTACTTTAATCAGCACTTTGCCGTTTAAGCGGGTTTCGGCGCTTATGCTAATTCTGGCGTTTTCCTTGTCTTTTAATGCATCAACGGCATTGAGTAAGAGGTTAATAAATACCTGTTCAATTAAAGCGGCATCAACTTCAAGGCTCAGTAATGGATCGCGCAAAATTATTTCGAGGTTTACCTTTTGCTTATCCAGTGTGGGCTGCATGAGTAATTGCACATGCTCCAACATTTCGATGATGAGAATTTTTGAGGCGTTGGCTTTGGTGATTTTACTCAGGGTCCGGTAAGTCTCGGTAAATTTTAAAAGTCCCTCGCTGCGTTTTTGAATGGTATTGATGCCCATTTCAATGTCGTTGAGCGATTCCTTAGAATGCTCCGGGTGTTGCAGCGAATCCTGAACGCGGCTTTTTAATGTTTCGGCCAGAGAAGAGATGGGCGCCACAGAATTCATAATTTCATGCGTCATTACACTCAACAGTTTTTGCCAGGCCTGCGATTCGCCTTCATCCAGCGCCTCATTAATGTTTTGAAAGGCAATGAGTTTGTAGGTTTTATTTTCGTTACTAAACATGGTGGCCGAAAGCAATATTTTAAACGTATTTTTTTCTCTGACCAGATTAAACACCACATTGTCGCCGGCGTTTAGCTTTGCAATTTCGTGATACAGGGCTTCGTTGCGTTTTTGCAGGGATTGCAGGCTTTTTAAATATGGTATTTGCAACAAATTTTTTAAGGATTCGTTCATCCAAAGTATTTCGCCACTTGTTATTTCGTAGGAAATGATGCCGGTATCCACAATTTCGAGAATTGTTTTTAAATGCAGGTACTGTGTTTCTTTTTCCTTGCTGATTACCTTGAAGGTGCTGTTTATTTCGTTGAAGCCACTGCGAAAGGGTTGTAGTTCGGTTGGCGCTTTTTTTACATCAAAGTATCTTGTGAAGTCGCGGTAATGTACCGACTCGACAAACTGTTCAATTTCGCTTTGTGCCTTTTTGTGGTAATTGTAATAATCCACAAACTGATAAATAATTACCGGAACAAGAATTATTTCGGCAAGATACCATGCCTTTATCAACGACAACGCCGCTAAAAACAAGGTGCCAAAAACCATGGCCGCACGCAATAATATGGTCCACGCAAAACGTTTAGATTTCATATTTGCTTAATCGGCGGTAAAGTGCTGTGCGTGTGATACCCAACTCTTTGGCAGCTTTGGTAATGTTGCCGTTGTTTTTTTCAATCACTTTTAAAATGGTGTTTTTTTCGAGTGCGCTGAGTTTTGTAATGTTTTCGGATTCGTTTGGTGTTTTTGCTCCACTTTCGATGGGCGAGAAAATAAGGTCAGTCGCTTGCAAGTCCTCGTTATCAGCCATAATTACGGCACGTTCGATGATGTATTGCAGTTCTCTTACATTGCCCGGAAAGTGATAGGCTTCGAGTTTGGCAAGGGCTTTAGTACTAAGTTGCATCGCAGGTTTAAAATACTTGCTGCCATAATATTTTAAAAAATGATTGCTCAGTAAGGCTATGTCTCCTTTACGGTTTCTAAGCGGTGGCACAATTATCTCCACAGTATTTATCCGGTAAATCAAGTCTTTTCTAAAGCGTGATTCGTTGGCCAATTCGTTGATGGAAATATTGGTGGCACAAATCAGCCTTATATCCACAGACACGGCATTGTTGGCACCCAGCCGCGTTACCTGCCGGTTTTGCAATACACTTAATAATTTGGATTGTTGTTGCAGGTTAATGTTTCCGATTTCATCCAAAAAAAGTGTGCCGCCATCGGCCGTTTCAAACCTGCCGGCGCGGTCTTCGCGGGCATCGGTAAATGCCCCTTTTTTATGACCAAACAATTCGCTTTCGAACAAAGATTCGGTTAAGGCACCAATGTCCACCTTTACATAGGGTTTGGCTTTGCGTAACGAGTGCTGATGAAGCGCCTTGGCAATTAAATCCTTGCCTGTTCCGTTCTCACCTAATATTAAAACGTTGGCATCGGTGGGTGCCACTTTTTCAATTTTACGGAAGATACTTTTCATTTCTTCACTTTCGCCTATGAGGCCAAAACCTTCGTAATGCTGTTGTTCGGAATTGTTTTTATTTTCTTTTTTGCGTAATACTTCGGTAATGGCTTCAATCAGTTTTTGATTGTTCCAGGGTTTTACAATAAAATCGTCGGCGCCTTCTTTAAGTGAACGAATGGCCAAATCAATGTCGGCATAAGCAGTAATCATAATCACATGACAGTTGGCTTTAACTTCTTTAAGGCGCTTGAGCCAGTAAATGCCTTCGTTACCGGTATTAATGGAGGCATTAAAATTCATGTCGAGCAAAACGAGGTCGAAAGAATTTTTTCTGATCAGGTTTAAAAGGTTTTCGGGATTTTTTTCAGTTTGCACAGCCTTTACTTCTTTTTTAAGTAAAAGCCCAATAGCGGTCAATACGTCGTTATCGTCATCAAGCACCAGTATATTTGCATCGTTTAATTTCATGGAAATTAGTTATGCAAACTTATTAATTTTAATGCAAACAAAACTGTATCAAAACCGAACACATCATGTTCGGCTGCGGACAAGAATTCCATTTTCTAAAATCTCAACGATCTCATAATCAAGCACAAACAACTGTGGCACAGTTCTTACTATTATGTGCCGTAGTTGTTTTATATTAGCATGGTTTCTTAACAAATGCTGCAAAAAAGTTTAGGAACCATGCTTTTTTAAATCAAACCGGGGGCAAATTTTTATATGGACAGAGTTATTGAAAAGAAAAAATGGGGTACTAAGCGACTACTTAGCATTGGCGGAATTTTAGCCATTGTTTTACTGATTGTAATGAGTTTCTATTTAAGTTCCGGCAAATCGAAACTGAATGTAAATACCGAACGCATCACCATTAGCGAAGTAAAAAAGGGCGCGTTCAGAGAATTTATTCCCGTTAATGGCATTGTATTGCCGCTAACCACCATTTATCTGGATGCTGTGGAGGGTGGCCGTGTGGAAGAAAAATACGTGGAAGATGGTGCCATAATGAAAAAGGGCGACCCCATTCTTAAATTGAGTAACACCGATCTGGAACTCAGTCTGGCAAATCAGGAAACAGCCGTGTTTAATTTATTGACTCAAATGCAGATTTCGCGCAACGCGGCCCGGCAAAACACCATTATGAAACTGAATCAGGAAACCGATGTGCAAAGCGGCTATAAAGAGGCAGAACGTGTTTATTTTACAAATAAAAAATTATTTGAAAGTCAGGCAATTTCGCAACAGGAATTTAAACAGTCGGAAAACAATTACAATTACTATTTAAAAAAGAAAAAACTCACCGAAGAAATTTTATCTCAGGATTCCACTTCCACCTATCAGGAAATGAATCAGGCAAAAGAATCTTACAAACGCACCGAAGAAGCCCTGCGCATTATGCGTAAAAAAGTGGAAGACTTAATTGTGCGGGCACCTATTGATGGGCAGCTTACCTCTCTTGACGCCGAAATTGGCGAGAACAAAAATAAAGGTCAACGACTTGGGCAACTGGATGTGACAAGCGGCTACAAAGTGCGCGTGGAAATTGATGAACACTATATTTCCAGAATTTACAGCGGATTAATGGGCGAATTTAATTTTGCCGGAAAGGACTACAAACTGGTGATTCAAAAAGTGTATTCACAAGTTAAAAATGGAAAGTTTCAAGTGGACATGAAGTTTGATGGTGAGGTAACCAAAGACATACGCCGTGGACAAACCCTGCAAATACGACTGGCCCTGAGCGACGAAACGCAAGCTACACTTTTAGCCAAAGGCGGTTTTTACCAGCAAACGGGCGGTAACTGGGTGTTTAAACTAAATGAAAACGGAAGCATTGCTTACAGAATTGATGTGCAACTGGGACGCCAAAATCCAGAGTACTACGAGGTGTTGAGCGGATTAAATGTTGGAGATAAAATAATTACTTCGGGCTACGACAATTACGAACAAACACAGGAACTCGTGCTGAAGAAGGGGGAGTGAGTTCAAAGTTGAAAGTTTAAAGTTCAAAGTTTAAAGTT
>JADLED010000320.1 GCA_020846335.1 Bacteroidia bacterium | reverse complement strand
TTAGTCGGGATGCTCTGAACCAGCTGAGCTAAGCTCCCATTTTTTTGGTCTGCAAATGTAACAGATAATTTTAATTAATCAAAAAAAATTAATTAAAATATTTTTATGCCGGCACACCGGAGTCAGGAATCAACATACCATCCACTAACACACGACCGCAATGTTCGCAAACAATAATTTTTTTGTTTAGGCGAATGTCTAATTGACGTTGTGGCGGAATTTTATTATAGCAACCACCGCAGGCATCGCGTTCTACAGCCACAACAGCTAATCCATTGCGGGAATTGGCACGTATGCGCTTATAGGCATTTAACAAGCGGTCTTCGATAGTTGAAGAAGCTTTTTCACTTTCTTTTTGTAATTCTAATTCTTCTTTCTCAGTTTCGGCCACAATTTCTTCCAACTCACCTTTTTTGGCTTTTAAATCCTTACTGCGCTCTTCGAATTCTATTCTGCTTTTTTCGAGGATTTCGCTTTTCAATGCAATGGCTGCTTTGGCTTCTTTCTGACGCTTTTCGGCCAACTGAATTTCGAGGTTTTGAAATTCAATTTCTTTGGTGATGGCATCGTACTCACGATTATTACGTACCTTATTTTGTTGCGCTTCGTACTTTTTGATGTTGGCCTGAAAATCTTTAATCGCCTGTTTCTTTTCGTTTAATTGATTTTCAAGTTCGGCCACCTCAGCGGTTATGTTTTCCAAACGTGTTTCTAAACCTGCAACTGTATCTTCCAGGTCGTTTAACTCTAAAGGTAATTCTCCACGCACAGTGCGTAAACGATCGATTTTGCTATCGATTAATTGTAACTCATAAAGGTTTTTTAATTTACCTTCAATCGATGCGTCTATTTTTTCTTTAATCTTTGCGCTCATATTTCTTAAAAATAATTTATCGGATTGGTATTGATTTTCGATAAATGGACTGCAAATGTATTAAATTTTTTCTTAATAATGTCATAAAATATTTCTGGTGTAAATTGCTCAGATTCAAAGTGTCCGGTATCTATTAAAAGGAGCTTATTTTCAGCATCAAAAAACTCATGGTATTTCACGTCAGCCGTCACATAGGCATCAACCCCTGCACTCAGGGCATTTTTTAATAAAAAACTTCCACTTCCGCCACAAACGGCTACTTTTTTAATGGTTTTGCCCGTTTTTTTTGTATGGCGTATGCTTGGCACCATAAAAACGGATTTTACAAGTTTTAAAAAAGTTTCTTCTTCCATTGGTTCCACTAATTGACCAATCATTCCGCTGCCAATGGCATTGTGCTTATTGGTGAGTTGAAACACATCAAATGCCACTTCTTCGTATGGATGGCTTTGCATTAAGGCCGAAATAATGTTGGTTTCGTTATAAGATTCAAAAATTGTTTCTATTTTGATTTCTGGCTCGGTACTTAGTTCATTTGGTTTGCCAATAAATGGATTTGTACCTTCTTGTCCCTGAAATGTGCCAGTGCCACTCGTATTAAAACTGCAATGGCTGTAGTTGCCTATGTGCCCTGCTCCTGCGGCAAACAAAGCGTCGAGCACCTGTTGATGCTGTTTTACCGGAACATAGGTTATTAGTTTTTTTAGAAGCCCTGACTTTGGTGCCAATATGTGTAAATTAGTTAGTCCCAGTTTTTCACCAATCTTTTGGTTAACACCTGCCTTAACATTATCAAGGTTGGTGTGGCAGGCATAAATAGCAATGTTGTATTTAATGGCCTTAATAATGGTTCGCTCTATATAATTGGAACCGTTTATCTTTTTTAATCCCTTAAAAATTATAGGATGGTGTGCAATTACCAAATTTATTCCAAGTGCTATGGCCTCATCCACTACTTCCTCGGTGCAATCAAGACACAACAATGCTCCACTGACCTCATCATTGCGTTGGCCGGTTAATAAACCACAATTGTCGTATTCCTCCTGAAGACTGAGTGGAGCAAAGGCCTCCAGTTCTTTTAATATTTCTCCAATTTTCATAATTCGTTTTAATATAAAGTTGGTTGTTTGACAAAATTTGTTTCAAAAAAAATCCCGCTTCACGGGCGGGATTCTTTTGTTTAATCTATTCTTGATTTGTGATCTTCAATTTCACTTAATTCCTTAATGGCGTTAAAGGCCTCGTAGTCTGTCCTTCCTGAAATTTCACGCTCCATTTGCAATTGCTGATTTTTGAAATCAAAGTTATCCGGAGCTGGAATTACCTTATTTACAGAAACCACAAACACCCCATTGTTGCCAGAGGTTGGTTTACTTACCTGGCCGGTTTTAATGCCTGCAGCGGTACCAATAAGTCCATCTTCGCTACCAATTCCTTCCACATTATGACTCTCCAGAATCAGGTTTTCCTGCTTCTTAGATTCAAGTCCCATTTTAGAAGCAATTTCGTCGATATTTTTGCTGTTACCGGCTTTGTTTTTAAATTCTTCTTTAAACATCTCGGCCTTTTTCTGTAAAGTAGCCAAACGAACCACTTCATCTTTCACTATTTCGAGTGGCAACACGCCTTTGTTTTTAATGTTGCTGAGTTTTGCAACAACGTATTTGTCGTCGAAAGAGAACACGCTAACATCGCCTACTTTAGCGGCATAAGCCCATTTTACAAGTTCTCTGGCGCGATCCAAACCTCCTGCTAAAAGTCGGTCACCTTCTTTAAAATCCTGTGCTAAACGTTTGGTTAATTTTTGAGCATCAACGGCTTTGTCAAACAACTCACCAGTATTATTTTCGCCACCAAACTGATTGGCCTGGGCAAATATTTTTTGACTTGTTTGGTCGCTTGCTGCAATGTTTTTAGAAACCTGAGCCAAAGAGTAGCTGGTGTGCTTGGATTTACTCACATCCAATACTTCAATAATGTGGTAGCCAAATTGTGTTTCAACCGCAGTAATGTTTCCCTTAACGCCCATTAAACCTGCATTTTTAAAAGGTTCTACAAATTGTTCGTTTTCATCAAACCAACCATAATCGCCACCATTGGTTTTACTTCCCATGTCGTCGCTGTAATTAACCACCAACGAGTCGAAGCTGATTTTTTTGTCTTTTAATAATACAATTAAACTATCGGCTTCTTTTTTAGCACGTGCTTTATCGCGTTTTGGCTGATTTGTTTTAGGGTCTGATAATCCTACTAAAATGTGTCTTACACGGGCGCTGTCGGCTATGTAGTTTATCTTTTCTAACTTATATACTTTGAATACGGCACCTTCGTTGTAGGGTCCAAAAACCGTGCCTTCAGGAGAGGTGTAAACCGAAGAATCACGCAGAATCATGGTTTTGCGTGTGTAATTCTGAATGTTGATAATGCCACCATCATTTTCACGACCCATAATTAAGCTGTCTTCTGAAGCTGGTTTTCCTTTTAACTCTTCGGCAATTAATTTTGCCTGACCTTCCAGAGCAGTCATATCTTCTGGACTAGGCACAATGTTAAAAGCAACAAACTCCACTGAACGGGTGGTTTCTTTATTCATGAACTTAAACGTGTTGTCGTTGTAATATTTTTGAATATCGTCGTCAGTAAGTTTTACATCCTTGTCCAACATTCCATCGTAACGTTTAATCACATAGGATATATCCAAGCGGGTATTTTGTGACGCATAGAGTTCTTTGGCTTCTGCTTTAGTAACATAAAGACCTTTGTTAACAACGGTTCTGAATTTTTCGAACAATCTGGTTCTTTTAACCTGATCTTCCATTTGCTGAAGGCTTTTTACAAATTGCTCGTCTTGTTGGTTGGCCACTACCTGTTTCCATTTAACCAGGTCGATATTACCATCCGGAGTAGCTATTTGAGAACTGATTTTTCCGGTATTTGGGTCGGTAAGGAACTGGATAACAGTTTGAGCTGGTTTGGTAACAACATTTTCGTAAAGTTCATCTTCGCTCACATCAATACCGATTTTATTAAATTGTGGCACAATGGCTAAGTCAATTACATACTGGTTCCAGGCACTTTCAATGGCTTGTCCACGGGTGGCATCATCGGCTTCACGACCCTGATTTTGCTGACGGTAATTATTCAACTGTAATTCTACCCGGGAAGCGAATTCATTTCTATCAACCTTCTTACCATTAATAGAACCAACAGTGGTTAATTCGCTGCCTCCGAATAACGAAGCACCCGAACCTAAAAGGCTTTCAAGTATAAATATTACAAGGGCAAGGCCCACAATACCAACCAATAAACCAGTCCTGCGCCTGATTCGTTCAAGCACACTTACGCTTTCCTTTTTTGTGGTAGGCTCAACCTTTTCAATGTTCTTTTCTTTGCTGCTCATTTTTGTTACTCTTTTTTAAGACTTGCAAAGATAATGGTTTATGCGAAACCTAAAAACGGTTTGTTTAAATGTATTTGCTTGAAAATAAGCAAAGTATAAACTTCGACGCTTTTTTGATCGAAAAAAGAGGGCATAGATTATTGCTGCCATTTTTATCAACATTAAATAATTCCACTGTATAAAAACTTAAATTTAATGCCAGTTAATTTTTAATGCTTAACACCTTTAACCATATATGTTCTTAATTTTTGACACCGAAACAACGGGTTTGCCTTCCAATTATAATGCGCCCCTGAGCGATTTTGATAACTGGCCCCGCATGGTTCAGTTAGCCTGGCAGTTGCACGATGCTCAGGGTAATTTGTTGCAAAACGATTCCATAATCGTGAAACCCGAAGGTTATACCATTCCGTTTGCCACCATACAAATACACGGCATTACTAACGAGCGGGCACAGGAAGAAGGACAGGATTTAAAAGACACTCTTCAGAAATTTGCTGATGCTGTAAAAGAAACTACTTATTTGTGCGGCCACAATATCGAATTCGACATCAACATTGTTGGTTGCGAACTACTGCGCTGTGGCCTGGATAATATACTAAGTTCTAAACCTTTTATTGATACCAAAAACGACCAAACCACCAATTTTTGCGCAATTCCCGGTGGCAAGGGCGGACGCTTTAAATGGCCCACTTTAACAGAGTTGTATCAAAAATTATTTAATACAGGTTTTGAGGAAGCACACAATGCCGCCTTCGACGTGAATGCCACCACGAGGGTGTTTTTCGAAATTATAAAAAGGGGCGTTACCAAGGTGCGCGAAGTGTCGGCAGATATGCTGGGTGCCATAAATTACGTGGCGCCTGATTTGTCGGAACTAAAAAAACACGAACAGCACTGGAAAGAACGCAAGGCCAAAGAAGAAAGGGAAAAGGAAGAAGCCCGCTTACTCGAAGAGGCACGCAAACTCGCTTCGGCCGGTGCAACGCCTGCCATTAATGTAAACGAACTGCGTTTTAGCCATTTGCACAATCACACACAGTTTTCGGTATTGCAATCCACCAGCGATGTTACCGAAATTATTTCAAGGGCCATCGAATTTGGCAGTCCGGGTGTGGCACTTACCGATCATGGCAACATGTACGGCGCATTTTTGTTTTGGAAAGAAATTGATGCGCAAAATAAAAAGATAAAAGAACACAATGCCGCTGTTGATAAGGGCGACATTGCCGGACCAAAAAAAACAGAACTTAAATGCATTATTGGCTGCGAGGTAAATATTTGTGTCAATCACAAAGACAAAACAAAAAAAGACAATGGTTTTACACAGGTTCTTATTGCCAAAAACCGAAAGGGTTACGAAAACCTTTGCCGCATCAGTTCCATTGGGCTTATCGACGGTTCGTATTACGTGCCGCGCATTGATAAAGACATCCTTGTAAAATACAAAGAAGGCTTAATTGCCACTACGGGTTCGCTTAGTTCTGAAGTACCCTCCAATATTATTAATCTTGGCGAACAACAGGGCGAGGCCTCGTTTATTTGGTACAAAGAACAGTTTGGCGAGGATTTTTATGTGGAAATTAACCGCCAATACCAAACCCCCGAAGAAGAACACGCCAACCACACCTTACTGAATTTGGCCAATAAGCACAGTGTTAAATACTTTGCAGCCAACAACAATTATTATGTGGATAAAAAAAGTGCCTTTTCGCGCGATATTTTAATTGGTGTTAAGGAAGGACTTAATTTTAAAGACGATAATGCCCTTAAAGAACTTAAAGGTAACTCAAGGGTTGGCCGCTTGTTTTTCCCTACCAATGAATTTTATTTCAAATCGCCCAAAGAAATGGCGGAGATTTTCAGAGATATGCCCGAAGCTCTGGAAAACACCAATTTAATTGTAGATAAAATTGAGCAGTTTAAACTGGGTCGCGAAGTGTTGTTGCCCAAATTTGAAATTGCATCAGACTTTATTACCAATAAATCGGAAGAAATTGAAGCTTCTTTTAAACGGATAGTTGCGCTAAAAGAGAAGGACTGGCAGGCTAAAAATTATTCTGAAACCGTTATTGAACAACAAAAAGCTGAAGCAAGAATTATTGCCGAACAGTTTGTGTACATGTCGGAATTAACCTATCAGGGCGCTGCCAAACGCTATCCGGATTTAACACCCGATATTAAAGAGCGGATTGATTTTGAATTGGCAACCATTGAGCGCATGGGTTATCCCGGCTACTTTTTAATTGTGGCCGATTTTATTACCGAAGCGCGCCGTTTAGGTGTTTCTGTAGGTCCGGGTCGTGGCTCCGCCGCAGGTTCAGCCATTGCCTATTGCCTTGGGATTACCAACGTTGACCCTATTAAGTTCGACCTCCTCTTTGAGAGGTTCCTTAATCCCGACCGTATTAGCATGCCCGATATTGATATTGATTTTGACGACGAAGGCCGCGGCATGGTGATTGATTATGTGATAAAAAAATACGGGCAGGATCAGGTGGCGCAGATTATTACCTACGGTACCATGGGCGGAAAGTCGGCCATTAAAGATACTGCGCGGGTACTTAATCTGCCACTCGACGATGCCAACCGCCTTACCAAAATGTTTCCCGACAGTTTGGACGCAAAGCTAAAAGCCCTGCTAAAACCCGGTGGCATTGATGTTAAATATCTCGGAAAGATTGAAGGCAAACGCGAGGTGGTGGAGCAATCGCACGCCTTTCGCAAGATGGCCGAAGAACCTGGCGAAGAATCTAAAGTTTTGAAACAGGCCTACGAATTGGAAGGCTGCCTGCGAAACACGGGCATTCACGCCTGCGGTGTAATTATTACGCCGGGCGAAATGGTTAAATACGTTCCGGTTACAAAAGGCAAAGACAGCGAAATGCTGGTGACCCAGTTCGACAACTCGGTGGCCGAAAGTGCCGGACTTTTAAAGATGGACTTTTTAGGTCTTCGCACACTCACCATTATAAAGGATGCCATTGCCTTTGTGAAACAAACAAAAGGCATAGAAATAGACATTGACGCCATATCGCTCGAGGATGAAAAAACCTACGAACTCTTTCAACGCGGCGAAACCAACGGCATTTTTCAGTACGAAAGTGCCGGCATGCAAAAATCACTAAAGGAACTTAAACCCGATAGCTTTACCGATTTAATTGCCATGAACGCCCTGTACCGTCCGGGTCCACTGGCCTACATTCCCAATTACATTAACCGTAAGCATGGCCGCGAAGCCGTAACCTACGATTTGGAAGGAATGGATGAATTCCTTAAAGAAACATACGGCATTACTGTGTATCAGGAACAGGTAATGCGTTTGAGCCAAAAGCTGGCCAATTTTACCAAAGGCGATGCCGACGTGCTGCGTAAAGCCATGGGTAAAAAAGACAAGAAAACTTTGGATAAATTAAAACCATTGTTTATTGAAAACGCCACTAAAAACGGACACAATGCCAATGTATTAGAAAAAGTGTGGAAAGACTGGGAGGCCTTTGCTTCTTATGCCTTTAACAAATCGCACTCTACCTGCTATGCCTATGTGGCTTTTCAAACAGCCTATTTAAAAGCGCATCATCCGGCCGAATACATGGCATCCACACTCAACCACTCAGGCAGCATTGAGGCCATTGCGTTTTTTATGGAAGAGTGCAAGCGCATGGGCATTCGCGTGCTTGGTCCTGATATTAATGAAGGTTTTGCCAAATTTATGGTAACCCCCTCTGGCGACATCCGTTTTGGAATGGCAAGCATCAAAGGTGTGGGCGAAAACACAGTAAGAAATATTATTGAAGAACGAAACGCCAATGGAAAATTTACTACGGTGTTTGATTTGGCCAAACGCCTAGACAGTAAAAGCATCAACAAAAAATCGCTGGAAGGGCTTGCTCTGGCCGGTGGATTCGATAGCTTTGAAGGCTGCCACCGCGCCATGTTTTTTGTGCCCGATGTGGCTGATGGTTTAACTTTGGTTGATAAAATGGTAAAATACAGCAACCAAATGAGCCTTGGCAACGACACTTCACAAGCCAGTTTATTTGGTGGCGATGACGAGGTGGAAATTTCAGAGCCTCAATTGCCTGCAAAAGTAGAACCCTGGTCGGCACTCGAACAACTGGCCCGCGAAAAAGAAGTGGTTGGTTTTTATATAAGTGGTCACCCACTCGACCCTTTTAAGCTTGTGCTTAATCACCGCTGCAATGCCACCTGCGCACAGCTTAAAGCCGGGCTCGAACCATTTAAAAATAAAGAAGTGTTTTTTGGCGGCATTATTGCCGGAATTGAAAACAGAACCAGTAAAACCGGCAACGCTTTCGGAAAAATTGTGTTGGAAGATTATCATGGCAGCGTAGAAATTATGCTGTTTGGGAAAGATTTTGTTGAGTACAACAAATACATGGTGCAGGGTCTTTTTGTTTTTGTGAAAGCAAGGGTTCAGGAAAGATACAATCAGCCCGGAAGTCTGGAAATTAAATTAAATAAAATCGAACTTTTAGACGAAGTAAAAAAGAGTGCCTTTAATTCCATAAAACTAAAGGTAAAACTCGAAAGTTTGAGCGAAGAACTGGTATTAAAACTCGAAAGCCTTGTTAATTCGCATGGTGGCAACAGTTCCATCGAATTTTTTGTTGAAGACGAATCGCAAAATCAAAACATTAAACTGTTTTCCAAAAAAAGCAAAGTGGCAGTTGAAGACAGCTTTTTATTGGAGCTTGATAAACTAATTGATATTAAATACGACCTTGCCTAATTTAAAAAAACATGATACTAAAACTAACCAAAAGCAGCTTAGTGCTTTTTATTTTTACTCTCCTTTCATTAAACCATCAGGCGCAAAACAACCGCTCAGTGCTTACCGACCCCAACGACATTATTGTGAACCGCGACAGTACCTGGGGACTCGATTTTGATTTTAGTGAGCTGGAACCTTCAAAAGTGAAGTTAAATATTTTGGCCTACAAGCTTAAAAAGCTAAGGGCCTACAACGATTCGATGATGATGCTGGTTAAAATGCGTAACATCAGAGAACGGAGCGATTCGCTGGAACAATTATACGATTTGCTGGCAGGCGACAGTAGCAGCAGCTATAATGCCTATTCATTTTTTGCGGGACAGTTCCACTCGTCGGTAAGTGGCATTAATTCGGCGCTTTCATCACTAAGTTGGCCAAAATTTTCAGACAAAAGCATTCACTTAACCAATTTCTTAGATTTCACCTGGAAACGAAAGCACTTTATTAACGATGTATTTA
>JADLED010000319.1 GCA_020846335.1 Bacteroidia bacterium | reverse complement strand
CATCGAATTGCTTAACTCTTACATTGTTTTAATGCTGTGTATGAGCACTCACGGCTTAAAAAACAAAGTCTGGTTTTTTGTGGCCTGGCTGTTGGTGCAGTTATTTTTTCTGCATTCCTATAATGGTGCGGCGTTTACCTTTGGCATGTTGTTTGCGTTTTTCCAAAAAAACTCGATTGCCTTTCAGCAACAATTGGCAAAACCGGTGATTAAATACAGCGCGCTGATAGTGGGTGTTTACTTTGCTTCTTATCCTTACACGGGTTATCAGGGTGCGATTTTAAATTCCATTTACAGGCCCATTTCTTTTTTCGAGGTTTATCCTCACATCATTAGTTTTTTGATTGGTTCGGTGTTATTGTTTGCGGCCTTTTCGACCTCTGTAAGAATCCAGAAACTGTTGGGCACAAAACTATTTTTGTTTTTTGGAAAAATTTCTTTCATGTTTTACCTCGTTCACTTTTTATTGCTGTTTAGTTTTTCGCCCTGGTTATACCGGCAACTAATTAGCAGCGTTTCTTTCGAAGCAAACATGCTTATTACAGCAAGTGTTTCGCTGGTGTTAATTTGTTTGGTGTCTTTTATTTTACACAAAATAGTTGATGCGCCTGTTGTGAGTTTGTGTAATAAATACGTTCACCGAATTTTTGTAAAATAAAGCTGGGCTCCAATGAGTTATTGCTATTCACTTTATACAAAACGGTCGATGCTCCAATAATAAAACTCAGCAAAGCAATTGCTACTAAATTATTTAAAGATTGAAGTTTTACTTATTCAGCATCACAAAAGCGCTCCAATAAAAAGGCTCTTTGTATTTAAGTTTTAGCTGTTTTATAGCCTCTGAAAAGGCCGTTGTTTTATTCCCTGTTTTAGCGTAGTTGGCGTAAAACAGAGTCATCAATTCCATGGTGGCGTCATCGCTTACGCTCCACAGACTCATCACAATGCTTTTGGCACCGGCAATTAAAAAAGCCCGCTGCAAACCATAAACGCCCTCGCCTTGTTTAACACTGCCGAGACCCGTTTCGCAGGCGCTCAACACCACCAAATCAGTTTTGTCGAGGTTCAACGACATGGCCTCATAAGCAGTTAAAACTCCATTTTCGCTACTAGGCGAAGGCTTAAAGTTCTCATCAAACACATTGTCGCAATTCGCCAGCAATAATCCACTTCTGAGCAAAGTGTTTTCGGCTGCGGCCGATATATCCACGCCCAACACCTTGGTGGTTTCCATTTCGCCAACATCGGCCAAAAAATACCCGTGTGTGGCAATGTGCAAAATCCCCGGCGATTTTACCGCTTTTACTTTTACTTCGGTGGCCTGCCCGCCCGTGACAATTTCTGTTTTTACTTTTAGATTTGATAATAAGGTGTTAATGTTTTTAACTTCCTTTTCGGTGCCCGGAAGCTGCTCCAACAAACCGTTGTTTCCGTAAAAAGGATTTCCAACCAAAAAGGCCGAGCCGGGTTTTGCCGAAAGCGTCTCGGTTTGTTTAAGCCCTATAACATCTTTGGTATTTCCAACCAACTGAATGGCGTATTTATCGGCCATGTACTTTCCGGTAGCATCTTTCAGAGCGTTCACACTCAGTTGATGGTAAGCGCCATCCAACGACAAATACACGCGCGTAATGCCCTTGAGCTGGGCGTCTAATGCCTTCCAGGTTAAGGCATAGGCCTCGTTTTCGGGTTTTCGGTTTATGGTTTTTTGTCTGAAATCAAGAATGGCCTTTTCAATTTCTGCACCTTTTCCAAGTTCCACCATTTTAAGTTCGCCGGAAGTTAGCACAAGTGCCATGTAAACATTTTTACCGGTAAACCCATTTGTGTACTCGCTTAATTCCTCTATTTCAATGGCGCATTCATTCGGCTTAAGCTGTTTTTGCAAAGCATCATAATTCAGGGGTTTTTCGTTGAGGTTGTTTTTAAACAAGGCACTTTTTTGTGACAACTCCCGTTCCAATTCGTCTGAACGGCGCTTCAAACTATCCAGATTCATTTTTTCCTGCGCCAGTTCTTCTTTGCTTAATTGAAAAGCCAGATTAAGCTGCTCTTTCGTTTCGAGCCATTGTCCATAGGCATTTTTAAGCCCTTCATCATCACCAGAAAATATAGCATTGTGAATTTTAGACGAGTTGTTGAGTAAAAAGCCCTTGGTATTAATTACTGCGTTGTAAAACTGACCCAGTATTTCCTTGTCGGTTTTTGCCCCTTCTTTTGCAAACGAGTAGTAGCGCTGAAGACGGGCATTTGTTTTTTCCCAATAAAGCGTTTTTTCGTTGTCGTTTAAAGAATTAAAAAAAGTATTGATGTAAAGCAGAGTGTTATCAATAACCGTTTTGTAATTGGTTTTGCATTCTGCCTGTTGATTGCCTAACCACTGGCATAGCGCCAGGTCTTCCAGCGCCTGAATGTAGTTGGGATGGTTATCGCCGTAAATTTCTTTTTTTCTGGCAACAACTCCCGAAATGTGTTCCATGGCTTTGGGCAAATTATTTGCAAACCGGTAATAATTAGCCAGCTCCTGCTCTACCGAAAGTGTTGCCGGATTTTTATCGCCCAGTTTCTTTTTGTCTATTTCCAATGCACTCAACAAGAGTTTTTCCACCTCGCTGCTTTTTCCCATCTCCATGTAAAGCTGAGCCAGACCTCTTTTAAGATGCGCCAAATCAGGATGTGCACCAAGTTTTTTTTCCTTAATGGCAATTGCTTTTAAATAAAGCTCTTCGGCCTGCGGGTATTTTTTTTGAAAGCGATAAATGTTTGCGAGATTAATTTGGAGTTTTATAAAATTGCCCGAATTTTCTTTTAAAACTTTTGCTGCATCGGCAACACTGGCATTCATTTGCGTTTCAGCGTCCTTCATCTTATTCATGTCCACATAAGTCATGGCCAGATTATTAAGAATCAATGCCTGAGCCATTGCGTCCTTTTGCGTTTGCGCCAGATTCAATGCTTTTTTTAAGGCCGCCTCAGCTTCGGTATAGTAACCTGTTTCTTTTTTTAATACCGCGTCGTTGTTTATCGAAACAATCAACATCCCTTTATTTTCCTCCGCCTCTCTCAACTTCAAAGCTTGCTGGTTGAATTTGGCCGCTTTGTTAAATCGTCCCCGCGATTGGTATAAAAGGCCCAGGTTGCTCACCACTTGCGCATAGTTTGTGCCTGTGGTTTTTCCATCGGTTTCATAAAGTAATTTGGAAAGTTTAAACGACTGTTCGGCCAGATAAAACTCGTTGCTGGCCATTAACAACTCGCCGTTTTTTAAATTGGTGTATGCCCGCTCTTCGTTGGTTTTTTCATCTTTATTAAATAATTTGGCTCCGCTCTTTAAACTGCTTGCGAAAGCGCTTCCTTTTTCTTCCGATTCAAAAACACCGCTATTATCCAAAAAAGAAATGGCGTAGTTAAAGTTGCTTTCGTCGTATTCTTTTCTTTGCTTGTCAAGAACCTCATTGGTTTTCTCTTTTGCCTTTTCCTTTAATTTATCTTTTAAAACATTGGCTTTATCTTTCATAAAGCCACCCATGTCAATTTGGGCATTAAAAGCAGTACTAAAACCACTCATCAGAAATAAAAGTTGGACAATTTTTTTCATAGGTAACCAAAGTAAAATTAGATATTTTTTATTAAAAGGTCTCTGTTTAGAAGATTTGGCATGGGCCCGAAAGGTAACAAACAACAAGCGTAATTTTAATGATTACAATCATGCTACCATGAAACATCTTTTATTCTGTTTTTTATTTCTGGCTTCACTCAATATTAAATCTCAGGATACTGTAAAAGTAGCTATGACATTGAGTCCGGAACAACAGGCCGAATTGGATTACAACACCGGATTGAACGCACTTAAAAAAAACGACTT
>JADLED010000318.1 GCA_020846335.1 Bacteroidia bacterium | reverse complement strand
CAGGGCGAGGTGATTGCCTTATCCGGTAATACGGGCAAAAGCACGGGGCCCCATTTGCATCTTACCATGAAGGATAAAGCCGGAAACTGGCTGGACCCGAATAAGGCTTTTTATGCGAATGCTGCCTAGGTGGATACAGGCTGATGAACAGCCAAGTTGGACTTGGAGAGAGCTGAAACGATGATTGGTTCCATCCAACCCAACCAACATTGAAAGCTCTTTCGTTTTCTAATGTACTTTTATGCAGAGGAAATGATTAGATTCAATTTTTCAACTATGGTTTACCCTAATCTTTCAGGCATTGGTCTTATTCTCAAAAGCATTTGTCGATTTTTAAATTAACTTTGTAATACAAAATACACCACTAGGCACTACCGTACTATGACCGGACTTTCTAGCGAACTAAGTGAGCACTTAAATGAAGTGCTGGGCTTTTTCCATGACACAAGCGATATTTATGAATTACCACATACTCTGGATGATTACTCCGATTTTGTGGCCTTAAACAGACGACTCTCACCAATGGATAACGGGGTCAATTTGTTCGGCGTTTACCTTTTTGATGGCCAAGATAGAAATTGGGAGATACACTACTTTGGTGTCAGCAGTACGCTCTCATTTACCGACCGGCTAAAATTTTTGGCCTTCCCAGAGCGTGAGAAATATATCACGTTGACCCAATCAAAGCCTCAACGGGCAAGTGTTAACAGGTCACTGGCAAAGAGCGCCGTTGCCGGAATAAAAATGGCGAAAATTCCTTCTGAACAATTACGATATGATTGCCTCAAAGAGGTCATCTCGCACTTTGGAACGGATAAAAAGTGGAATGTCTAATTGAACACAGTCTTTTATGAATAGTGAGGGCTTGCAAAGCGAGGTCATGGTTTTTTCTCACTCAAAAATGTGGGTGGCCAATGGCGTGCTGTTTGTTGAATATTCCAAGGGTTTGGTGATAGAGATGACTATTGCCAGGAAAATCTTGGCGGAACGACTGAAATTGCAAAATGGCAGGCGTATGCCTCTGGTGGTGGATATCAGTGGGTTGGCTTTTGTTTACCTGAATGCGCGCAAATTTTTGAATTCTCAGGAGGCATTAAGGGACATATCCAAAAAGGCTATTGTTTCCAGACGACCGGAAGCAGCGTTAATCGCCAGAACATCTGTATTATTTGATTTTCCTGCCTGTGAAGTTCGCGTGTTTGAAAATAGCGTGCTTGCCCATAGCTGGCTGCAAGCTTAGAAATAATTTATTTTGGTGGATTGACGGTGTTTAAAAATGGGCTAAGATGAATCTCAAATTCTGCAATTATTAGCTGCATTAGGTCGGCTAATTCTTCATCGTCTTTAATTTTCAAAATTGTGATGTCATCTTCCCAATATGCTTCTTTTGATTCTACCCTGGTAAAACGGAGATACTCCTGCTTCATCAAATCGTATTCTTTTAGTCTAAGATGACAATGGGCTTTTAGCAGGTAAAGTTTCGGCTCGTTTCGAATAGTGATAAGCGTTTTTTCAAGGAGGTCAAGGGTTTGCCCATAGCTGTCACTCAATGCGGAAATCATTGGTATCAGCGTGAGTAACTCAGGATTTGCAGGGTCTTTTTCAAGCTCCGCAAGTGCTTCTGCTAAGAGAAGTTCCATTTGTCGTTTGTTCAGTATCGGATTTTCCATTGTGCTTAATTTTTTTTGCCAAATAATAAATTTCTCAACGGCCATTTCCTAACTACAAGTACCCAGTTGCAAGATAGGCACTCCGTTTCTATTTTCCTTTTTTAATTGATAATATCATGATTTCTAGCGGCAAAACACCATCTTTCATCGCCAAACTTTTCATCTTGAATTGAATTAGGCTGTCCGATTTGGTTTAACAATAATGAGTTTTTTTACTATGCACTGTAACAAAAAAAAGGGTATGAGCTCGTTTGAGTCTCATACCCTTATGGATATTGGTGGGTGCGAACCTCAAACATTTACCGAGTAGAGGCTCCGCTAAGAGCCCACGCAAGAATAAACGAACAAGGCCGCACCCATGTGGGTGCAGCTTGTCATTTATTGTCTTGCGGTTGTGAATAGTGCTTAGCGGATTTCTACCCTGCAATACGACAACATACTTTTATATTAAAGTAGTTTTACGGAAAGAACGATTGTTAAAGTAAAGGTGGTGGAAAAAATCTGTTAGACCAAATATTTTTGGTATCATAAACTCCTCAACCAGTTCAATCAACTTAAAATTATTTCATTGGCGTCATCTAATATATTTTGTTCAAAATTTGCCAAGTAGGTTTCAGTAGTTTTTGAATCTGAATGACCCAAAGATTCTTTAATTATTGAAGTATCTATTCTTGAGAATTTTGCTATTGACGCCCAAGAGTGCCTTGTTACATATGAAGTAAAGTTAACTGCTATACCACAAAGTTTGGCCAGTTCTTTCATGTCATTATTAAATCTCTTTCTTTGCTCCTTATAATTGTCAAAATCTTTTTCATCTTTCCTTGACGCCTGCGGACGAAGGATTGGGAAAATAAGCTCGTCAGACATCGGAGCTTTACCAACCGTATAATAGTTTAGGATTTTAAGTGCTTGTTGAGTGATTTTGATATTGTATTGCTTATTTGTTTTAATCCTCTTGTAAATTACCCTATCGCTTATAATATTATTCATAGTTAAAAAGGCAAGGTCAATGAAGTTCATGCCACGCATATTAAACATAAAGGTAAAGTAATTGCGCTGGTTCCAAAGTCTTGTACCAACCTCCAAATCATGGTCGATAAGTGCCTTAATGTCATTTTTGGGTATTGCCCTCTTAACAGTCTCCTCTTTTTTTATTCTATACTTTCTGAAGGGATATTGGTCCATTTTCAGTAATCCTTCATCAATTGCCAAATTAATTATTGCCCTCAGAGACCGGAGGTAATTTCCGATAGAATTAATCTTTAGCTCCTTACCTAAGCAATGGGATTCATAATCAATTAAAAACTTGTAGGTTATTTCCTCTAATGGCAATTCATCAGCCTTCACAAAATCTCGAATTGAAACAATACAACAATTATAAGAAGTGGCACTTCCAAACCTCTTCGCTAATTTTAATCTATCCACACATCGCGTTCCATATTTAAAAAAGTCAACTGAACCTCTCTCAACCAACTTGGGCTTCTCTTCGTTTACTATCAAAAGGGCTTTTAGGTCATCGATTGATAACTCGTTTAAACGCTCCTCATTTTGTAAAATGATTTTTTGCGCATCGGTAAGTCGCTTTTTTAAATGAAAGTTAACCCTCGCTGAATTCGGAAAACTACTTTTGACCTCCTTATTAGATTCGTTCCATTCAGTTAGGCTTGCCGAAATATTTGTTGGAATATTTCGTGCCTCGCGGTTGTGAATGAGTCTCAAATAAATTGGAAACTTTCCGTCTGCTTTTACACGCCTAGTATCGATGGTAATTTTTATTGTTGTTGCCATAATCTTGTTTGTCAAAATTACGTAAAAAGCCTGTATCATTTGCAAGCGATTTGCAAACAAAGGGTGTACCGAAATGAACCCTAATAAACCCAAATAGCTTCTATTGCGCCACAAAAGACTAATATACAGCGTTTTAAAGCTCATTTCGATTTATTAGAATACACTAATTTCTGACTACGGATCAGAAGGTTAGGGGTTTGAATCCCTTCGCGACCACTTAAAATGAATGAGCCCCCTGCTAAAACAGGGGGTTTTGTTTTTTTCTCCAATACTTAGGAGCAAAAACCGGAGAGAGATGCCGTGGCATTGGTGATTGTTTAGCGATAACTGCGTACTTTCTCTAATACCCTGCGCCAAGCCAATATTGGGGCTGTAGCGCCTTTAACATACTTATATATGCAGTGGAATACGATTGCCCGGCGTTTGACCGAGGTAATCGGCCGTTTTCATGTAATCACCTAGTAAATTGTTATAATTTTTATTTATCAATAGCATTAAAAGCTTAATTTCGCCTATCTAAAGCGGCGAGCTTTCATACACAATAAAAAAACAATTAAACAGAATTTAAAGTTTCTGACATATTGTGTTTTGAGTTGAGCGAGCAGGGCTTTAAAACAGAATGGCAACACCACACTACATACACTTAACTTCTCACTTTTTCCATTCGTTCACTTTGTATTCAGCCCCCATCCAATGAAAAAACTAATTTGCACCTTTCTTTTTTTACAATTAACTCCAAACTTTTTTTCTCAATCGGAAGACGGTGTGTTTAAAAAAGCTCAGGAAACGCTTCATGCCCGCGAGAAAAAACTACTGGCACATACACAGATACAATTTAACAGTGCGTTTTTTCATGAAGCCATTGTTTATTGTGATAGCATTAACGAAAAGGATCAACCCTTTTTAGACTACATTAAAGGCATGCTTTATGCGCACGACGATTTAACCAAAAAGAAAGCCCTGACTTTTATAAACCGAAGCGAAAAGCTGAACGAACAAATTGATAATTTTTATTTTACAAAAGCATTCGCTTATTCGAGAATTGACAGCTTTGAAACAGCGGTTACCAATTACCAATTGGCGCTTACCCGCGAGTTGAATAAAAAACATCCCAACGAAAAACATATCAACGAAATTCACCAACGCATTGAACAGTGCCGCAACATCATAAGCATGCGCAACATTAAAAATGAGGTAACGGTTAAAAGTGTTGGCACACCCATTAATTCGGAGTTTTCGGAGTATGGCCCAATAATTACCTCCAACGAAGACATGATGGTGTTTACTTACAGGGGTCCGAAATCGCAGGGTGGAAAACAAAAACTGGAAAGCGGCCTGTTGCACAAAAAGAAACTTGAACTGTATTTTGAAGATATTTTTATTTCTAAAAAAATTAACGACACTTCCTGGAGCGAACCTGCCGCAGAAAAAAATCTTGATACTCAAACGCACGATGCCGCGGTAAGTTTAAACAGCGATGGCACCGAAATGTTTGTTTACAAAAATACCGGCAAAGGCAATGGCGACCTTTACCTGAGTAAGCTCAAAGGTGAGCGATGGAGTAAGCCGGTTTATCAGATGCACCTCAACAGTTCTGAATGGGATGGCAGTGCCTGTTTTATTCCCAATACCGATAAAATTATTATTTCGAGTGAACGCAAAGGTGGCTATGGTGGCAAAGACCTTTACTATGCCGAAAAACTGAAAGACAATGTTTGGGGGCACATTAAAAATCTGGGACCAACCATCAACTCCAAATACGATGAAGATTCGCCATTTGTAACTGCAGATGGTAATATTCTGTTTTATTCTACCAACAACGAAAGCAGTATTGGTGGTTATGATATTGAACGCAGCGATTTGGTAAATGGCTTTTGGTCTAAACCCTATAATCTTGGACCACCCATCAATACCAGATTTGACGAAGAATACTTTACAGTAAGGGCCGACGGAAAGGTGGCTTATTTCTCCTCCAACAGAAATAATTCTGATGAATTTCAGGACATCTATTCGGTAAAGCCCGGCATACCAGGCAAACCAACACCACTCTTACAAATAGAAGGGCTTATTACACTTGATGGCAAACCTGCCAAAGGCAATGTAGAATTACGTTCAGTGGTAAAAAACCCAACACTCGATTTTATTGTAAACTCTAACGAAGTAAGCGGTAAATTTTTATGCAACCTGCCGGCAAAAGACGATTTTGAATTAACCGTTCACATAGATAAATTTCCACCGCAGGTTATTTTCCTAAGCACTAATAAAGTGGATTCTTTTGCAACGCTTAATGTATTTGCAGAATTTTACTCACCTGGTGTGGGTGTTAAAGATGGTGACAATACCTCTTCCGTTTCCGACTCCTCTAACAAAGCGTTAAACGCCCGCGAAATATCGCTTGTGGAAAAATTTAAACACGTTAGCACAGAAAATGTAAAGTATAAAATTCAGATTGGTGCTTACCGCTTTCCGAAAAATATCAATTACAGCAATTTAATTGGCTTACCAAAAATTGTAATGGACAAAGACAGTCTGGATATTTCGCATTACACCATTGGTAGTTGCAACACTTACGACGAAGCACGTAAACTACTCGAAAAAATTAAAACCGTGGTAAACGACGCATTTATTGTGGTGTATGATCGCAACCGCCGAATTCCATTGGTAAGGCACCTTCAGAATCTTGACAAGTAAGTCAATTTTTTTAGAGATTTGGTTTAATTCTGAATTGCTAAATTAGCACATGCAATTTAAACGTTTAGGCAATTCTCAACTTCAGGTAAGTCCACTTGCTTTTGGCGGCAACGTAATTGGCTGGACCATTAACGAAAAACAATCGTTCGAAATTTTAGATGCCTTTGTGGCACAGGGATTTAATTTTATTGATACTGCCAACATATACTGCCGTTGGGCTACCGGTGTTGGTGGCGAATCAGAAACCATTATTGGAAGATGGCTCCGAAAAACAAATAACCGTTCTAACATTGTACTGGCCACCAAGGTAGGTATGGATATGGGCAATGGCTCAACCGGACTTTCTAAAAAATACATTTTAAAAGCGGTTGACGATTCTTTAAAAAAATTGCAAACCGATTACATTGATTTGTATCAAAGCCATACCGATGATGAAATGACACCGATGGAGGAAACTCTGGACGCCTACGCCCAATTAATTAAAGCCGGAAAAGTGCGTTACATTGGCGCTTCTAATTTTACAAAAGAACGTTTGGCCCGTGCTTTGGAAATTAGTAACAAATACAAACTCCCTATCTATCAAACCCTGCAGCCACATTATAATTTGTG
>JADLED010000317.1 GCA_020846335.1 Bacteroidia bacterium | reverse complement strand
TTGAAGGGGTTTCGATGCAAATTACAAAAAGCTTTGTGGAGGTGAACAAAACCATGCAACCCGAATATTTGTACTTTAATTATCAGATTAATTACCATCACCTTCACAACACCGTGCTGGAAAGTGCCAACAGCGACACCACTTTTAAAGTAAACTGTCAGGGGGTTATGTATTATTACGATTACAACCAATTGTTTAGTCTGCCTTATTTTAAATACGATCCGGAGGCAGAAGATTATCGAAAAATAACTTCATTAACTTACAACGATTGGTTTTGGAATTCTAACAACCTGCTCGAATACTCTAACGAAAGGAAAAAGAAAATAGCCTACTTTAAAAAAAATGGTTTGCTGGTAAACTACCGAAACACATCGCTTAGTCCGCAAAAATTTAAGCCGGGTTTTTTTGAAACCAGTTACATACAATGGACCGATAAAAAAAGATTGTCGCTTAAAAAAGACGGCATCAAAAACGACACGCTGGCCGCCTCTTACCAAAATCAACAATTTTTAAGTCAACGTTACAAACTGAGTGCGCAAATTTTTTTAGACATTAATCCATCGGGCGACAGCCTCCAACATTATTCCACCACGCTATTGGATGTGTACGACACTTTTTACAACCTGCAGGAAGAACCCGCCACCAATTGTTTTATGAATATTTATTTTGATTTGGTGGAAATGGAACGTCGGAAAATGGAGGAAGTGATTGCCAAAAACAAACTCAAACTTCCTGAAATGGATGCACTTTACAAAAGCACTTTAAAAACAGTGGAGCAAATGAGTAGTGATTATTTTTCGAAAGTGAGCCGCGGAAAAAATCTCTACGAGCTTGAAAAATGGAACTTTGTAGTAAAGCAAAACCTGGGCATTAATAATTTTGAAATATTCGGACTTAGCATAAAAAACAAATAAAAAACTGGCAATGAAACCAATTCAAAAAAACATCAGCGATTTTATAAGCGAAAACAAGGTGGCCAATATTTGTTTTGTGGATAAGGATGGCAGGCCCTATTGCATCAGTTGTTTTTATGTGTTCGACGAATTGGCACAGGCACTGGTGTTTAAATCGAGCTACGGCACCACCCACGATGCCTTTGTAAAATCAGGCGCAAGTGTTGCCGGCACTGTTATTCCGGAAGCTATAAATGTGCTTACCCTTAAAGGCATTCAATTTAACGGCACTTTGCTCGACAATTCTGAAATTGAAAAATTAAAACTGAGTACCTTATACATTAAAAGTTTTCCTATGAGTTTGGCCATGCCGGGTTATCATTGGGCGGTTAAACTTTCCTTTTTAAAATACACGGATAACAGCGTGGGATTTGGCAACAAAACGCTTTGGAACGAGGGCTAATCAAACAGGTCTTAAAAATTACATCATAAATCTTTAAAATAAGTTGTGGCCGTAAATGTCAGTTTATTGGCCAATTCAAAAAATTATTCGGGAGTAATTTTGGTGCATGATAAAGCCATCACTCATCCGGTTCAATGCATTAAAAAACATTTTGCTTGTTAGTCTCTGTTTTTTACAAAAGCCTCTTTCAGCTCAATTAACAGGCTTTTCGGCCACTGTTACCAATCAGCAAGACAGTGTGTTGAGCGGTGAAGCCTTAATTTTTTCGGAACAGGATTATGCCCTGATTCAATCACTGAATTTTAATAAAGGCGAACTAAAAGCTGATGGTTTAAACAAAGGCCGGTTTTTACTTAAAATCATGAGTCTGTCGTATCGCGACACCACCATTCAAATAAACCTGAACGGCAATTTTTTTCAATTGGGTCGTCTACGTTTGCAGACATCTAATTTATTATCAGAAGTTGTTATCAGCACACAGTTACCAACGTTTCAAAACACAAAGGATGGCACCCGTCTGAATGTAGAAAACACCCTGTTAGCTGCTTCGGCTTCTTCGGGTGAGCTTCTCTCAAAATTTCCGGCCCTGAATGTAAGCGGTAACAAAGTAAGTGTTTTTGGTCGCGGTGAAGCACTGATATACCTTGGCGGTAAACAAATTCCTTACGAACTTTTTATGTCGATACCCGTGAATCGCATTAAGAGTGTGGAACTCATCAATAATCCATCTGCCAAATACGATGCGCGGGGAAGATCGGTGCTTTTGGTAACACTGAAAAAAAATGAAGAAGAAGGTTTGCAGGGATTAGTGAGTGAAAACGCCACCTGGGGCAGGCACTTCATCAATGCAGGTAATTTGAATTTGAATTACAGAAAAAACAAACTCAGTCTGAGCTCGGATTATGGTTTAAGTTTGGGTACTGATTGGAACACCAATACCTACACCATGCGGTTTGATTTGCCTTCGGGAATTTACACCACTAACGGTTATTATCAGGAAGACACCCGTTTAACCAATGTGTCCAACTACCGATTTGGTGCGGCTTATGACATAAACAAAAAAAGTAATCTATCGGCGCAATACGATGGCCTTTACAACACCTACTCGCTCGATGTGCAAACACGTAGTAATTATTATAATCCCGACCAACAGATGACGGCCATTTACATGCGCAACAATGGCTTTACAAAAAACCTGAATCATTCGGCTAACATGAATTACAACCTGAATCTGGATACCCTTGGAAGCTCCTTATTTGCCGGCTTACAATACAATAATTTTGAAACGCAACTCTACGATCAGATAAAAGAAAACATTCGTCCGTATTCAGGCAAAACAGTGAATGGCCAACGAGTTAACGACGGAAAAAATAACATTGGGATTTATACCTTTCAGGTCGATTATCAAAGAGTGTTTAAAAATACGGCCAGGCTCGAAAGCGGCCTTAAATATTCGGATGTAAGCAACAAAGGCAAAGTGGCCATAAAAACAAAGTTTGACAGCAGCGATGTGTGGATTGATTACAGCCAGTACGCCAATAATTTTGTTTACAACGAAAAGGTTCCCGCCATTTACATTAACTACAGTGGTAGTCGCAAAAAAGCAGAATACGTTATAGGTCTCCGCTCAGAATTTTCTGATATAAAAGGTTATTCCAACAAATTAAAAAAATACATCATTGATACAACTTACCTCAATGTGTTTCCAAGCGGAAAACTGACGTATAATTTTAACAGAAAATGGGCAGCATCCGGCAGTTATGCCTTAAAAATTAACCGACCACTTTATCAGGACATTGACCCCTTTGTGTGGTACCTCGATTCGCTGACATCCATTACCGGCAATTCAAAACTAATTCCCGAACTTAATAATCAAACTGAAGCATCTTTAAACTACAATAATTTCGGTTTAAGAATTGGCTACACTCACACCCGCAACGCCATCCGAAGCATTGTGCGCCCCGGAAACACCGGCATTAACAGTGTTTTATATATAAAGGAAAACATACAACAATTTACCCAATGGAACTTTAGTCTGGATATACCTTTCGAAAAAAAATCGTTTAGTACTTACAACACTCTGGCCTTAAACATCAATCAACTCCAGGACCAACGACCAGAATTTGTTTCTGGTAAACTCACGCCACAATTTTATCTATACACCATGAATCAGTTCAAAGTAAAAAACTGGTTTAGCCTGCAACTGAATGGCGAATTTTATTCCTACAACAGCGATGGCCTGAGTCACCGACAACCCATTTATTATTTGAGTGGCGGGCTTTCGCGTTACTTCTTTAATAAAAAACTATTTTGTCAGTTAACGTACAACGACTTTTTAAAATCTTATCGTTTTGCCGGCGACCGCAGAATTGGAACGGTAACCACAATATATAACCAGCACATCAACAGCAGTTACTTTCGTGTTTTTTTAAGTTACAAATTTGGCGCCCTTAAAAAAACCAACTACGCCAACAAAACCATTAACGATTCGGAATTTAACCGGCTCAAAATTTAAAATTAAAATCACACAAAACATCTATCTTTATGCAGCAATTAAGCAATTCCGGCATGGAAACAAAAAACAACTCCTTTGTAAACATTGTGTTTTTAATTTTGCCAAAAGCCAACATGTTTGATTTTGCCGGAGCCAGTCAGGTGTTTCACGAATCGTGCGAACAGGGTCTTAAAGCCCGCCTGCATTTTTGTTCTTACGAAAAAGAGATACACACTTCCACTTCGGTGCCACTGGGGCAACTCAACAGTTATAAAAAATATTCGCCGGGCAATGGCGATGTGTTGTTTATCGTAAGTGCGGATTACCGGTATGTGTTATCGCCCCAATTAAATCCTGAGCCGGAATTGTTGCAATGGATTGTGAATGCACATGAGAACGGGGCCACCATTTGCGCACTTTGCAACGGGGCTTTCCTGCTTGGAAAAACGGGCCTTTTAGACAACCGCCATTGCACCACGCATTGGCGCAGAACCACTGACCTACAGAAAAAATTTCCCTTTGCCAAAGTGCAGGAAAATATTTTGTTTATTGAGGACCGCGGAATTATTACCAGCGCCGGGGCCACTTCGGGAATTGACGTGGCACTATACATACTTGGCAAATTAAAAGACGATCATTTTGTACACCGTGTTTCGCGCGAACTGGTAATTTATAATCGCAGAAGTGGCAGTCACCTGCAACAAAGTGTTTTGTTAAGTAACCGCAACCACATACATCTTGGCATCCACAAAGCGCAGGACTACATCCTCGAAAACATTCATAAAGACACTTCGGTAACTGTGTTGAGCGAAATTGCCGCCATGAGTGAAAGAAATTTTACCCGCATTTTTAAAAAAGAAACCGGCTTAACGGTAAACGAATATGTGACGCAGGTAAGAAAGGAAAAAATTAGTGAACTGATTCAAAAACCCAATCTAAGTCGCGCCCAAATAGCCAAACAATGCGGCCTGAGGAGCGAAAGGCAGGTGGCAAGAATACTTCATTCAGCTTAAAAAAGTAGAATAAAATAATATGGA
Source organism: Bacteroidia bacterium (assembly GCA_020846335.1). Classification (GTDB taxonomy): domain Bacteria; phylum Bacteroidota; class Bacteroidia; order B-17B0; family Aurantibacillaceae; genus Aurantibacillus. The sequence goes on along the minus strand of JADLED010000317.1, from coordinate 7,746 downwards.
ACATTTAAAATATCCTATCGGAAAATTTAATCCCGAAATTGAAATTAAGGATGAGCACATTCAGGAATTAATTACAGAAATTAAAAATTTTCCATACCAATTAAAAGAAGTTGTGCTAACACTTAATTCACAACAACTCGAAACACCCTATCGTCCGGATGGCTGGCAGGTAAGACAGGTGGTACACCATTTGGCCGACAGTCACATGAATGCCTACATCCGCTTCAATCTGAGTTTAACGGAAGAAAATCCAACCATAAAACCCTATAAAGAAAATTTGTGGGCGGATTTAAGCTACAAACAATTGCAAAACATTACCGATTCTTTAGTTCTGCTCGAAATCATTCACCGCAACTGGGTGTTGTTATTACAAAGCATGACTTCCGCAGATTTTAACCGAACATACACGCATCCGGAATACAAGCGTGTGTACAGTTTAAGAAGTGCATTGGGCAGTTACGCATGGCATGGCAAACACCATTTGGCGCAGATAACCGCGTTAATTGAACGGGATTTTATTATTGATTAACGCAGATTTTTGGTTATCTCTTCGCTCACCTGCACTTTTCCGTTAGGTAATATTTTACCTTCTTTATAAACCACGTAATGCTTTTCACTTGATTTTATGTTGTGACCTAGTGAATCCACATCGGCACTTATGATAGTATCTGAGGTGTAAACACTGTAATCCTGACGAATGGTCATGTACTCTTCGCATTCAAAACCAGGACCGGCGCCACAGCCGCCAATACCTAAAAATCCTTCATCAATTTTTTTTCCATCGGGAGTGTAAGTAATCAAATATGGCAGGGTGCAGGCCGCAAGTCCAAGATAAATAACAGAAACATAATCGCCATTGGATGAAAAAGTGCAGTAGGGATACATTCCCAAACGGGCATCAGCCGTATCCAACCAAACAAATTTATCGGTTGAATAGTCCGTTACATCCAAGGATTCAGACTTGCAACCTTTGATAACAATTGGCAGTTCTTTTTGTTTGAGTTGTTTTAAAAAATCCGAAACAGATTTGCTTAACTCCGAATGATGCACTTTCGACTCAGAACACGAAGACCAAAAGAACAACGCCAGTAAGATTAAAAAGAAAGTTCCTCTAAGCATATACTATTCTTTTAGTTGGTGGAATTTTTAGACATAGTCGCCAGTTTCCACCCGATAAAAGCCATAGGAATATAGGCCATAGTTAAATCCAATACATTAAACCACATGGGCGCCGGAATCATCATCACGGCACCTATTCCGCCAATTAATGTTACCACACCAATTACCATGGCAAAAATCAATTTACGGTTGGCTGCGATTAAAGCCGCTAAAAATGCGCCCAGCAAGGTGCCAAGGGCATGCGCTAAAAATGGCATGATAAAATGTTTGGGTTCCATAAGGTCCGCCGAAGCGAGTAATCCTTCGGTAGTGCTAAAATCAGCGCCTTCGGGTGGAGGAATGATGGAGCCGCTAACGGTAATTAAGGACATGTTTACGATGCCGCCGGATATTAAACCAACTACAACGGCCAAAATGTTTCTTACAATTGGATTCATGTTTTAAATTTTTTAATGAATGAATTTGTTTCTTGAAAGAGCTAAATCAAAGATAATCATTCATCTTTTGTGTGCAAGCAACCTAAAAAATACGATACGAATGATCCTGCTCAACAACACTCGTATCAAAACATCCTGTTTGGTTTTGTATTTAATTTAAACAGTCATGATTCAACATAGTTCTTGAATAAATCTGACTGCACCGCCGCAATAGCAGTGTAAGCCAAAGATTTTTATTAATTTGCAGGGTAATAACATGAATCAACGCGAATTATTTTTACGCCACGTTGCCCAAACTTCCGACACGCCAATGATGGGACTCGACATTAACATTGAGTGGGCACAGGGCGTGGTGCTAAAAGATGTAACGGGTAAAGAATACATCGACCTTATCAGCGGCATATCGGTAAGCAGCATTGGCCATTGCCATCCGGCCGTGGTGGAAGCCATCGAAAAACAATCCAAAAAATTTATGCACCTGATGGTGTATGGCGAATACAATCAACGTCCACAGGTGCAATATGCCACAGCACTTTGTAAATTATTACCACCCTCGCTTAATTCGGTGTACTTTACCACCGGAGGCAGCGAAGCCGTTGAAGGCGCCATGAAACTGGCCAAGCGCGCCACGGGCCGCAGCGAAATTATTTCCTTTAAAAATGCCTACCATGGCAGCACGCAGGGAGCGCTGAGTTTAATGGGCGACGAATTTTTTAAAAACAGTTTCAGACCCTTGTTACCCGACATAAAACACCTCACTTTTAATTTGATGGAAGCGCTGGATGAAATAAGTGATGGCACAGCCGCTGTTTTTATTGAACCCATTCAGGGCGAAGCAGGTGTAAGAAAAGCCAGTCCTGAATTTATAAAGGCCCTGCGAAAAAAATGCGACGAGCATAACTGCCTTTTGGTGTTCGACGAAATACAAAGCGGCTTTGGAAGAACAGGAACTCTTTTTGCGTTTGAGCAGTATGGTGTTGTGCCCGATGTGTTACTTATTGCCAAAGGCATGGGCGGTGGTTTGCCCATCGGGGCATTTGTGGCTTCGCAAGAACTTATGAGCGCTTTAAGCAATAACCCGGTGTTGGGTCATATTAACACCTTTGGTGGCAACGCCCTTTGTGTGGCCGCCGCACAGGCAAGTCTGAATGTGATTAGCCAACAACAACTGTGGCTAAGGGCAAGAGATATTGAAAAAATTGTTCTCGAAAATTTAAAACATCCGCTCATTAAAGAAATAAGAATGTGTGGTGCTTTGGGAGCCATTGATTTTGGAGACGAGGCACTGAACATGCGCATAATTAAAGCTTGTGTGGAAGCAGGAGTCATCAGTGATTGGTTTTTGTTTTGCAATACGGCCATGCGCATTTCGCCGCCACTGGTTATTTCGGATGCTCTACTAAAGCAATCCATTACCATCATAAGGCAGGTTTTGGATAAAATCGAAAAATTAATACATTAGTCTTATGAAATCACTCATACAACTACTGTTGACAACTTGCCTTTTGTTTTCACTTTCAACCTGCAAAAAGAACGAGGCGGCGGCCAGTTGTAGCGATGGTAAACAGAATCAAAATGAAACCGGCATAGATTGCGGAGGCGAATGCAGCGTTTGCATTACCTGCAGCGATGGCATACAAAATCAGGGAGAAACCGATATTGATTGTGGAGGCCCCTGTAATGCTTGTGATGTTACTTTTCCTGCCAAAGGTAAATACGGACCTAATATCCTTCGGCTTGATACAATTACCATTAAAGGAAGTATTCAGTCCACTATCACTCCCATGCATTATTACAGTATCTGCGCCAATTTAAGCAGTTCGGGTGCCCTAAAAGTGCGTTTCACCACCATGGGTAGTGGCAATCCTTGCAATTTTACAATAAACTCCTCCACTAAAGAAAATTGGATACCTACGACCAATGTCTTTCCTGGATTTAAGGAATACACAGCCATACCAAATTCCAATTGTGACTTGCAAATTTACTTTTGTGGAACGGAACCCATAAAAGTGGAGTATTTTCTGAACGGATCCAGCACACCTTATCGTACCAAGATACTATCGCTAACTATATAAGCCATTAAATTTTTTATGAAAACCCAATTTCAGCTTACACTTTTTCTCAAACTGTTTCCTGCCTTTGTGGCGTTTGCACTGATGTTATTTGTAATTCCCTACATTGGTTTTTAACTAGACGCTAAGTGCATTGGTGCCGATACTTATTTTCATTTCCTTCATTTTGGCACCTATTGGAAAAGTCCTGAGAATACACCTTTTCGACTATTAAATTAGAATTCTTCTTTAACCTGCGCTAATAATTCAGCATAACTATTCGTAAGGCGTTCCATCACAAAAACAAACGAATTATTTCAAGGTAAAATCCTTCGCGTAAAATTTATATTTACGGTACAAATATTTCCGCCTGATTTTAAAAATACCGGCGTAACGCTCTTTAGCTTGTGTGTAGCAGGCGCAATTACTGATAAGTTTTCTCTTACGCTGGTATTGGTTAATGTTGGCATTATCAATCAACAATGAATCGCCCTTTTTGTTGTAAGCCTTGATGTATATTAATGGTTCGGTATTTGGACAGAGATAAGGAAACACTGCCTTTTTTTTGCTCCGTTTAATTTTACCTGTAAGACTGTAAATTGGGCAATCGTAACTCAACACTGCTTTTTTTATTCTTAATCCGTTTTTGAGTTTTATTTTTAAAACTGGTGGTTTGCGAGCCACCATGTCGCAATTGATGCAACCTGAAATGACTATTGGCACTTTATAAAATAAGCGGCCATCTATTTTTACCATGTCCACCGGGGTTGCTTTGTCTTTCCATTGATTGCCTTTGGTCGATGTCCACATTGTCATGGCTTGCTTTTCAAGACAGGGCGGCACCGGCAGGAACGCATAAAAAGGGCGTTTCAAAACAGAGTCGCTGCAAAAGCGCACATCAATCATGCCACCGCTCACAATGGCATTCCCATCCATGTCCACCGTTGAAAATCCCCCGCGTTGGGCCGAACGGGCATCCAGATAGTCGGTATAACTAAAACAGTTTTTTTGTTGAAGGTAAAAGCAGCGGTTTATTTTAACCATTGAACCGGAAGGAAAATAAAGAGTGGTATCGCGCCCACAGGTATCTAAAGTCGGCCGGTTTGGAACATGTTCCTTGCCTCCCATTTCATTATCTCTAACACCGCCACAAACAATATGCCCACTGCTAACCTGCTGATACCAAACGCTCACCACCACTTTACGCATTTTATTCAACGAAAGTCCCTTTTCAAAATATTCGCCTTTGCCTTCCACCAGCTTTTGGCAAGTGCCGAAAGCCGCCGCCAGTGTTTTGGCGCGCTTAAAGGATAGTCTTTTATTGCCAGGCTTTCGTCCAACAGTATCGGCATACCCAAACACTTCAATTTTTGAAATAGAACGGGTATGCAATTGTGCGATGACCTTACTTTGGTTTTTATTGAGTTTACTTTGACCACTCCTAAAATAAAAGGTTAAAGTGGTGTCCTGCGCAATTGAGCACATGGCCAAAAAGAGAAAGGCATTAATTACAAGTATTTTTTTCATTGCCTTTTGCACCCTGCCCTTTTAAAAAGATTTTTTTATTGAGAACAATTACTTAATTTATTTATGCCCTTTGGCAATTATCTCTTTCAACACTTTCACATCCACTTCTTCCAGCTTGTTAATGTAAAGGCAGCCTTTGCCGGTTTTGTACTTGCCCAATTTTTTCAGCAAATTGTGTTCGTCCTCAACCGCACCCGAAATATAAAGGGCAATGTTTTGTTTGCGTGGCGAAAAGCCCATCACAAACCAATCGAGCTCACGGCCACTGTCGTATTTTAATACACGGTCGCCAAAACCAATAATGGCGCTGCCCCACATTTTGGCTTTGGCCTTGTTGGCTTTTTCCATTAACTCAATAATTGCAAAGCTGTCTTTTTGTTTTTGGGCTTCGGGCACTTTCTTTATAAAGGCCTCCACACTCAATTCGTTTTTTTTGGTTTTTAATTCGGCCACAGGATTTAATTTTTATAAGAATAAAAATAGGATTTTATTTTGTTATTGAGATTGCAAAGTTTTGGGCGTTTCCATGCCTTGCATTTTAATTTTAAATAATTGTTGCAAGGCATGGCCGGGTCATTCGCTATAGCCCACTCACAAAATACAAGCAAGGCAAAATACAGCGCCTGCGGGGTCTGCAAGCTCGGGCTTGCAGCCGCCGCGGCTTGGCCTTGCTGGCATTTTGTTTCGCGGGGCTGCCGCTTCTGCCCCTAACGCAAAAATCTGGCTTGTAACTTCTTCAAAAAAAATCAGGTAACCGAATACTAAATTTTAGTTTAACGCGGCCTATGCTTACTTATAAAACAACCACTTGCCTATTTCGCGCCAACCGGTTTTTTTGCCATACATTAAAATGCCGGTGCGGTAAATGCGGCCCGCGAGCCAGGTGGTGAGGATAAACGATGCGTAAAGCATTACCAGCGACAACACAATTTCCCACATGGGTGGGTCGTTTACAATGCGCGACATCATCACAATGGGCGATGTAAACGGAATAATAGATCCCCAGAACAATATGGTGGAATCGGGATTCATCATGCTTTTAATGGCCATAAAATAACCCGCCATCAGTGGCAACATCACGGGCGTTATAAACTGCTGCGAGTCGGCCTCCGAATCCACCGCGCTGCCAATGGCCGCCATTATTGAACTGTAAAACAAATAGCCGCCAATAAAAAACAACACAAAACAAATAAATATTTTCAGGAATTTAATTTTGCCCAACTCTTCCAACGTGTCAAACAGTTCCAGCTTGTCGTCAAACTTTTCCAGTTTTTTAAAATCCACATTGGTGCCACCCTTTTTCACCATTTCCTGCTGGGTTTGAAAAGATTTAAACTGCGACATGGCATCTTTTAAAAAGATGGAAGACAAAATGGTACTAAGTGCAAACGTAATAATGCCCATGGCCACAAACTGTATTACTCCCAACAAAGCCACGCCAATAATCTTGCCCAGCATCAGTTCAAATGGTTTAACCGACGACACAATTACCTCTACAATGCGGTTGGTTTTTTCTTCCATCACACTTCTAAACACCATCATGCCATACATCAAAATAAAAACAAACATGAGCGCACCCGACATAAAGCCTAAAAAACTGGCATTGCTCTGGTCTTTCTCCTTCCCGTTTTCATCTACCTTGGTATTAATAATTTTAATGCTTTGGCGTGAATTTAAAATCACATTCGGGTCGATGTTATTAGCCTTGAGTTTGTTTTCGTAAATAATTTTCTCAAGCTGATTTTTAATATAGGTTTGAAAAGCAAAGCCGGGTGATTTTTTGTACACCAGTTTAATGGCCTCGCCACCACCCACCACCGTTGGCGATATCCATAACAAGCAGGTGTAACCTCTTTGCAAAAAAGTAGAACGTGCCTCGTCGTAAGTATCATTGGTATAATTCAGCGAAATAAATTCGTTGCCGGCCAGCTTGTCTCTAAAGGCCGTGGTTTCGTCGACCACCAACACTTTTTGTTCCGTTTTTTCGGATTGCGACATCTGAATGACAAAATACAAAAAACCCGTTACCAGTAAGGGTGCCAGCAGGGTCATGATAATAAATGTTTTATTGCTCAGTTTCGATTTTATTTCGCGGCCTATAATTAATCCTATTTTGCTCATATTAAAATTTCTTTATTCGGTAAAACTGCTGTTGGTTCCGGTGGCTTCATTTCCTTCGTTCACCTTGCGTATAAAAATATCGTTCATCGTAGGAATTACTTCGTTAAACGACAGCAACTCGCAGGTGGGCAACACGGCTTCTAAAATCTGATTGCTTTTAATGCCGGGCTTTGCTTTTAGGGTGTAAATGTTTACGTCGTCCTCCTTCAGCTTTTCAGTAATATCGGCACCAGTCCACAGGGCGTGTGTAAAGGCCATTTCGGTGCCTCTAAAGGCCACACGGTAAGTATTGTTGCCGTAGGTTTTTTTAATATCGCGCACACGGCCATCCAGTATTTTTTGTGACTTATTAATCAGGGCTATGTTATCACACAATTCTTCCACACTGCCCATGTTGTGGGTTGAAAAAATAACGGTAGCACCTTTTTTTCTTAGCTCAAGAATTTCGTCGCGTATTAGCAGCGCATTAATGGGGTCAAAACCGCTAAATG
>JADLED010000316.1 GCA_020846335.1 Bacteroidia bacterium | reverse complement strand
GTGAAAAAACTAAGATACTTAAATTTTTATTCAGGTACCAGACCGAACAAAAAATCGTTTAAGCGATTCTCAGCCATTTCATTTGAGTTTTTTCACAACCTGACGGTTGGCATGTAGGCGCCCGCGTTTAGGGAAAACTGCCGAAGCGTCCTCGTAAAGCTAAAGTAAACCGAGCAATAGCTAAATTAACATCCGCGGAGAGGCCAATTAAAAGAAATTGCTTTTGTAACGAAAACGTCTAATTCGCGCTTAGCCGCTGTTAGTGTTAGTTAACGACAATATTTCGCCGTCACCAACATGTCGGCCTCCTTCGTGAATGTACCAGAGTCTGCCAACAGTTAAGTACTTTTTTATTTCATCGGAGTCCATAAAGCGTACTGTTATAATGGCTTCATCTCCTGGCATAATTAACTTGTCAATCTCAAATTGGAATTCTCCTACAAAAGAGTTAATTCGGTTCCGCTCATTATATTCAAATACATTGTTGGGTCTGTAACCGTTTCTGATTCCACAGTCTTTGCCTCCGTCTGCCATCGTCTTTAATTTTATTTTTGCCTTAACAAACATGTTGTCACTTTATATTACTGTTGTCGAAATTATTTATGTCTGTCAGTAACGGAGCCACTTACCACTAAAGACCTCCAAGGCGCTTAAGCCGCTGTTAGCGGTGTTTTTATTACTTACGCCGATACAAACGGCGCCATTTTTTTTCTGTCATTGAATTGTAAAATTAAAGTAGAAGTGTCCACGTAAATAATTGTCTTAGTTGAAATATCAGTATTACATGCAATTTTGTTTCCTATTATTTTCCTATATGTTTTTCCATTGTCAAACAGATTGACTTTGATGATAGTAATCGTATCTGGTGTTTTAATAGCTCCATGATATTCTCCTATCAGTTGCCACAAATTGTCTGAAATGATGCTTTTGTAGTTGTCAGGCAGTTTTTTTTGATTTAAAAAGAAAGAGTCTATTTTTAAGGTCTTTTGTCCGAATAATGATGTTGTCAGAAAAACAAATATGAATAAAAATTGTCTGGTCATAAAATTACCTCTAACTTTTTGCAGCTACTTACAGTTTTTTGCTTAGTCCAAGTTAAACAATTGAGCGCTAACCTATTTATTTTGCTGCGGTTAGGTTCTATTGCCTTCGTACCTATATTTTAATTTATTTAAGTAGAAGTCCAATTGTATTAACTTTAACAGTGTCTTTATTTTTGTCAATTACAATAATGTCATAAACCCGCAGAATAGTCATTTTATTTCGATTAGTATTAATTATCTCTTCTATTAAATCAGGGCAAAATTTTTCTCCTTTGCAGTCCCACCACGACATGTGAATGTCGTCATTAAGTCTGGCTGAATATCCCTTAATTATATGTTCTGAGTTTGCCGGAGTAATTTTTAACATTGGATATTTTAGAACAGTGTCTACCGATACAATTCCGGTGTCAAGTCCACAGACTTGGATATGTGAAGGCTTTTTAACTTTTACAGTTTGAATCTGTCCGAATGAATTTAAAAACAGGAGTAAAAAAAACAGTGTCAATACTTTCATAATGGTTGTCCGTTGCAATTGTACCTAACTTTTGGGGCCTTGCTTGTGCCAGCATCCGTGATCTAAATTTACGAAAGACGCCCGATATTAAAAATTCGAAATTATTAGCCTAAAGAAAAATCGCTGTTACTACCAAAAGCGAGCCCACAGTTTTTCCTTCGGTGTTGGCTAATGCAAGTCGAAGGATCTTGTAAAGTCTCTCGTTGTTCCAGAAGAGTGACAGCTTGTACAGCTTTTACCATCTTTAGAGACATTGTAAACTACATCGCCGTTTGGTTTATACTCAGCCCAAACCCATTTGTTAGAAGCGAATTTAGATTTGCTGTCCTTTTTCATTATAGCATAAAGTGTCAATTCATTTCCACTATAAACTTCCTTAACAATTAAAGAACCTTCATTGAAATTGCCTCCAACGGGAAGTTTTCCGTCTGAGCCTAAAGAAGCAACCGCAGTTGAGTTAAATTTTAGTTTGAAATTACCGTGAGGACTACCGCCCTTTGCGTCGTAAATTGTGTCTTTACCTTTATAAAACGATAACTCAGATGATTTACTGTCCTCATAAAGTTTTTCATTGGTTTTTTTCTTTTTGCAGGAGATATATAGAATTGAATTTGCTAATATGATGAATGTGGCTACCCTTAATATGCTCTTTTTCATTGACCGGCTATTTTAATTAAAGTTATAAAAACCTGTGTTAATGCCAAAATTGTTTGCAGAGTATTTGTTACCACCTGGCTGAGGCAAACCGTGTGTTACGTACCGTGTTTTATTGTTTTTAATTGTATGAAATAAATATTTTAGAGCACATAGCCCGCCTTAAAAGCAAGACAAGCCTGTTCGTTCGCCCGACTCGTGCTTGTCATTTGTTAGTGCCATTTGCTCACAAATATCTGAATAATGAAATCTATACTATTTTATCTTACAAACCAAGTCTGAAGCCGTGTTGGGCCTGATTCGATTTTGGTAATCTGCACATTTATTCTCTGCATCCTTTATTGAAGTCCAATAAGATTCAGAAATGACTTCAAGTTGTGGTGTACCAGCGGAAATACATGTGCATGTGTGTTTTTTCACACACGATGTCAAACCTATAAAGGTCAACACTGTCAATAATTTTGTGATTGTCATGCGATATGTTATTTGTTTATTATTAAGTCAGGTCAGTTTAAGCAATTGGCACTAACGTTTTTATACTTGGCGAAAGTGGCGTATAGCAAGCGCTAACGTTCAAATGTTGAGCCTACAACAAAAGCCTCACTTTTGCCAAATCCATGTTAAGCAATTGTTTTTCTTTCTGTGTTCACCTACTTCTTTTATGATGCCTGTTGCATATTTCATCTTTTTCGTGGGTCAATACTCTTATTTGTCTCTAAAAATTTATTAAATTCTATTGGTTTAAATACTTTATCATTTCTCATAGGATATTTTACTAATTGCGAATTTGGCCGTGTTGGTCTTTTTTCAAAACCACCACCACAATTGGGACAAACATTTTCTAGAATATTCGTTACACATTGAAAACAAAACGTACACTCATAACTGCAAATCATTGCTTCATTTGAGTTGTTTGGCAAACCTTTACCACAGTTTTCACAGCACTGTCTAATTTCTAACATTTTTTTACTGGTTTAGTCGTTAATCAACATTCTTTTAATCACTTCTTCCGTTTCCGTATCAAAAATTAAAACTCCTTCCGTTTTGTCGTCGAGTTGCCCAACTAATTCTCCATCCTTTGTCCAAACCGAACTTTTACCAACACTTAAAAAATTGTCGCAAAAGCCTACACAATTAGACATTAAAACGGGTATTGTGTATTGCTTTGCTATTTTAGGATAATGGTCAAAAGCTTTTTTAACGCTATTTGCTGATTTTGCTACGCTTGCTAAATAAACATCTGCACCAAGTTTAAAGGCGTTTTCAGAATGTGTCTGTTGTAAACTTTCATAACAAATTGCTAGTGCGATATTTTTATCGTTCGTTTTGATTATTACTTGT
>JADLED010000315.1 GCA_020846335.1 Bacteroidia bacterium | reverse complement strand
CTCGGGTTTTATGCTCAACAGTGTGAACATGAATTTTAAAATACTGAACGAGTTTGGTGCCGAATTTACAGGCAGTCTCACCGACATTAAAGCCATTAACACAGCCGACAACAAAGTGGTGACATTAAACAACAATCAGTTAAACACACTTAACATTAACCGTGCCACCCGATCGGGCAACGTTATTACAGCCTCCGAAAAACCATTGCAGTTTAATAATGCCAACAGCAATGCCGCAGCATTTATTTCATGTTTGCCCGATAAATTAACCTACCAGGGAAGCATTAACCTTAACCCATTGGGCAACATTTCGGCTTACAACGATTTTGCTTATTACAACACCGGCGTAAGAATTCTCGCCGATATAATTATTCCATTAAAATTCAGTGCCAATTATTTTTCATTGCAATCGGATGCCGACATTGATTTTTCGGAAATAAAACAACTCGACAATGTGAAAGGTGGAAACTTTGTGATACTGGCCACCAACGGCTATCCTTTTGATGCGCGCCTGCAGGCCTACATGCTCAACGCGCAAAATCAGGTAATTGATTCGCTGTTTATTAATGGCGCCAACACACTTGCCAGAGGGCAGTTAAACAGTCAAAATATTGTGGTATCGCCCAGCTCCTCAAAAATTTATGTACCGGTAAGCACCGATAAAATTGCGAATCTTAAAAAATGCCGCCGCATCCGCATCATTACAAAAGTGCTTGTGCCACCTGGTCCGCCGGATATAGAAATAAGAGAGAATTACGAATTTGACATTAATGTTGTTGCAGAATTAACCTATAAAATAGCCACTTCGGGCAATTAAATGAAAATAAAATCACTCATAGTTATTTGTAGCCTAACACTTTCATTTATTTGTGTAAGAGCACAATACAACACCAACTTCATTAACTATAGCAACACGGGCCGCAGCGTATCGGCCAACCTCGATTTGGAAGCCGGTAGCAATGGCATGACCAGCGAAATGGTGGACAAACTGGTTTTTGGCGGATACATTGATAATAACCTCAAGGCCCGCGCCTCAAAAAACATGAAGGGCTATAATAATTTTGGAATAAATCTCAATTACGACCTTCAAACATTTTTTAAGGGCAATAAAAAGTTTGATTACCTCATTGGCTTTAAAAGTCAGCAAATAATTAATGCCACCTATTCAAGTGATTTTTATAAGCTGATGTTTTACGGCAATCAGTCTTACAAGGGTGGCACCGCCAATCTGGCCGATTGCAATGTAAATGCCCTCAGCTTTCAGGAGGTAAAATTTGGCGCAGTGCTCAACAACATCGATTCGGTTGGTAAAATTGGTATTTCATTGTCATTTATTAAAGGCAGTCAGTTGTTCTACATTCAAACCAATAAAAATTCGAATCTATACACCTCGGCCGATGGCAGTCAGCTTATATTTAATTCAAATTTCAGCATGGCGCTTAGCGACCCTAAGGCAACGGCCTTTAAAAATTTTAATGGGGTGGGTGCCAGTGCCGACATATTTTTTGAAACCGCCTACAAAAGTAAGTTGGGTAAAAAAAGTGTGTTAATAGTTAATGCCAACAACATTGGTTTTATACACTGGCTTGGCAACAGTTTGCAATACAACAGCGATTCTACCCTGCGTTTTTCGGGTTACAACATCAATAACATTACCGATTTAAAAGATTCAACCATTAGTCGCATTAACGGCGACAGTTTGCTGCGCGATTTGTCTAACGCCCGTAAAGAAAGTTTTAATGTGAACATTCCCACCAATTTGGTTTTGATAAATAAAATTTATTTTGGCGATCAGCGATTTTGTTTGGGAACAGGTTTCAGGCACATATTTAATGCCAATTACATTCCCTATGTGTTTATAGAGCCGGAGTTAAAATACAAACAGATGATTTTTACCCTTCATACTGGTTATGGTGGCTACAGCCGTTTAAACCTGGGTCTTTCGGTAATGTGGAAAACCGACGATTGGTTTTTACGCATAGGCTCCAACAGTTTGCAGGGTTATGTGTTACCACAAACCGCTTATGGTCAGGGATTGTTTTTTAGTATAGCCAAAAAATTGAAATGATGGGAACAAGAAAAAGTTTAATTGCCATTTTGATATTGTTTGAGTGCTTGCTCAATGCACAAGCCCCCCAGCGTTTTTATACTAAGTTTGGTGGCGAGGGGGATGATATTGGTTATTCGGGAAAGCAAACTCTGGACAGGCAATATATTGTTGCAGGAAGTACTTCGAGTTTTGGAGGTTCGAGCACAGATGTGTATTTGGTTAAGGTTGATTCAATGGGCAGTGTGTTGTGGGAAAAAAATTATGGCGGTTTGGGGAATGAAGTTGGTAAAGCTGTGATTCAATTACCTGATTCCGGTTTTGTGATTGCCGGATTTACAAGTTCTTACGGAGCTGGTGGTTACGATGCCATCATTATAAAAACCGATAAGAATGGAAATTTAATGTGGCAAAAGACCTTTGGTGGAACCGATTGGGATTTTGGAACTGACTTAGTGTTGGCATCAGATGGCAACATAGTAATAGTGGGAAATACGGTGAGTTTTGGAAATGGTAAAAAAGATGGCTTTGTGGTAAAATATGATTTGCAGGGCAACGAAATGTGGAGAAAATTTATTGGTGGTGTCGAAAACGAGGAACTAAGAGCCGTAATAAAAACAAATGATAATATGATTGCCACCGTTGGATTTACCGAAAGCCGAGGCGATGTAAACGGCGATGGTTACTTTTTAAAACTGGATTTGAATGGCGACACACTTTTTACAAAAACCTTTGGTGGGCTTTATAAAGATTATGCGAATGATTTGGTTCAAAAAAGTAATGGAGAATACATAATGGTGGGAGCCAAAACTTTTACAGCAAACACCAAAACGCAATCGTACTATTATAGCATTACTACCGCTGGTACATTTACCTGGGAAAATAATTATTATAGTAGTAGCGGAGATGAAGAGTGCATTGCCACGGCAAATTCTAAGCATCTTCCTGATTTAACCGCATATCTCAGAAATGTGCCGGTGCCCTCGTTTAAAACGCAAGGCAATATCATACTTGGTTGGTTTGGGGGGTGGGCCTATCTTGTAAATTCTTTTGGAGGTACTGAAGAAGAAACATTTTATTCGGTTGAACCTACAATAGATGGAGGTTATCTTTCGGTGGGAAGCACCTCCAGCTTTGGTGCACTAAATAAAGACATTATGCTGATTAAACAGGATAGCACGCTTATCACTTACACAAGTGTTGTTGGAGTGAGAGAAAAAAAAATAACCGAACGAATAACTGTTCGTTATCTCCCTAATTCAATTATTGAAATCGGATGTGGTCATCTGCAAATGCCGGTAACCTTGCAATTAATGGATTTATATGGCAAAATAATTTATGGGTATAGCACTGAAGAATCTAATCCAAGATTGGAAATGAGGAGCTTAAATTCTTCGATTTATTTTATTAAGCTAAGTGATAGCGCTGGCAATACTGTTATCAAGAAAGTAATCAATTGATGGGTCAAAACAAAAGACTAATTGCATTTGCAGTTGTTGTAATAACTAACGTTGTATTAAAGTGTTTATTTTGCGACTATACTCCATTTAGTTTTGACGAAATAATAAGTGTAAAAGATACAGTTCTGGATTTTGGACACATCAAGCATGAGGCAGAGTGGGATAACAACCCTCCTTTTTACTATTATTGTTTATGGGTATGGCATAAATTATTTTCGGTTAATGAATTTAATTCACGTTTATTGAGTGTAATTTTTGTCTCACTTGCCATTGGATTTTCATATTTATTTGCGATAAAATATTTTGATAAAAGGACAGCAATTTATACAGTTCTTTTATTATCCGTTTCAAATTTTATAACCTACTACGCTCAGGAAACACGAACCTATTCTTTGGTATTGATGCTGGCAGTAATTTCTTCCATGCAGTTTATGGGTTTTG
>JADLED010000314.1 GCA_020846335.1 Bacteroidia bacterium | reverse complement strand
TTGGTATCCTGCGCGTTTACAGCCAAAGTTGCACTTGCAACCATTAATGCTGTTAAAATTGTTTTTTTCATGAGTAATGTTGTTTTTTTAGTTCGACTGGATAAATGTACTGAAGTTTAACGACATTATGTGTTTTTACATATTTTAGCAAATCGCCTAATCAATCAGGCGCACTTTCATTCTCACATTAATAAAGGGTCGGTCGCGCTTATCGGTATTTACTGCGGCAATTTTATCAATTACGTCTAACCCTTCTATTACTTCGCCAAACACAGTGTAGGTCCCATCAAGGTGCGGTGTTCCACCCACGGTGGTATATGTTTCCACCTGATTGGCATCAAATTTATACTCAGGTGTTTTAAGGTTCAGCCTTTGAATTTCCCGTTCAATTTTAGTATTTAACAGGGTGGCGCTATCGGTTTTGTTTTCGGTTTTAAGCCGGTTATATTCCTTTTTTAAACGTTTGCCTTCATCGCATTGCATGTACTCGCGGGCGCATCGCGAATAATGCGTTTTATTGATTCTGTCTTCGTAGTTCTTTAAATCAGTAAGGCTGCGTTTTTTTCCCATCACAATGTAAAACTGTGTGGCGCTCGATGCCATTTTTGGATTTACATCATCGCCATCGCGGGCAGCACACAATCGTCCTTTTTTATGAATGAGGTTGCGGTTAAATTCGGCCGGAACCGTGTAGCCAATGTCGCCATGCCCCAGACTGTCGCCCAAAGCGGCATGTTTGCTCAAATGGTCGCCGCCCTGAATCATAAAATTATTAATCACGCGGTGAAAAAGAAGGGAGTCGAAGTAACCTTCCTTTACCAGTTTTAAAAAATTGGCTTTATGCAAAGGTGTTTCCTCAAACAATTTTATTTTCATGTTGCCAAAAGGCGTTTCCATTAAAATGGTTTCTTTACTTTGGGTTTGCGCATTTAGCAAGCCAAATATGGAACAGAACAGAACCAGGCGGGAAATAAAATTTTGCATGTAAAACTATTTTTTTATATTTGTTAGGATATATGTTATGACTAAAATTAAAACGACCAGTTTGGTTGATTCTTCGACAAAAGTCGTTTTAATTACAGCTAAAAGCAAAGAAAATTAAAAAATGAAACAGATCGCCATATTGCTAGCAGGGTTTTTATTTACAGGACTTGTTTTTAATTTAAGTTCGTGCAAAAAAGACACCGATTGTAAAGCCACCATCACCTGTTTGGATTCAGCCGGAGTTAATCCGGTTAGCAATGCCGAAGTGATGTTATACGCCCTGGTTAAAAGCCCCGACGGTAAAACCACTTACACTGCAGATGTTACAGCCAAAGCCAATTCAGACAACGACGGCGTGGTAAAATTTACTTTTAAACTGCCGGCCATTTACGATATTAAAGCCACACTGGCCACCTCTACCAAAACACTGGTAGGTACAGGTATTATTAAACTTGAAGAGGGCAAAACCATAACCAAGGACGTTAAATTAAAATAAGACTTTAGTGCCCAAGAACTTATAATCATTGCAAATCCAAAAGATAAAAAATTGAGAAACACCTTTCAAACATACCGTAATACTTTTGCATTGTTGTTGCTCATAGGCTCTGCTTTTATGTTTTCCTGCGGTAACAAGCACAAGTTAAGCGAAGATCAGGAAGGTATAATTGAATTTGACACGCGCGGCGTTGACGAAAAACATCCCTTGTTCGGATTTGCACCAAGTGCCGCCACTCTTAAATTTAAAGACAATAAGTTTATTATTGAAATGAGTACCATGGGGATGTTTAACACCTCCATTATCGGCGATTCAAAAGCCAAAACACTGGTGCAAACCATCAAATTTATGAACATTAAACAGGCCTGCATTGAAAATGAAAAAGATTTGGCCATTGATAACCAAAACTACCGCATTAAAATTGAGGAAACTGAAGAAACCAAAGAGATTGCAGGCCTTACCTGTTATAAAATAAGAGTAACCAAACTCGACGAGGATAAAGCCAGTTTTGATGCCTGGTACACCAAAGATCTCGGAATGGAAAGTTGCAATTCGCTTACGCCCTACGCACAGGTAAAAGGCGTATTAATGGATTACAGAATTAAAAAAATGGGTATGGAAATGCACTTTGCCGCCAAAACTTATTCTCATGTGGAAATTAACAATCAAACTTTCGATATTCCCAACGGAATGAAAATTGTTACGAAAGAAGAAATGAGTAATTTCTTTAAAGATCTTCAGTAAAAATACCCGTTCGTCCCATTTTAGGAATCATCCTTTGGATATATTCTTATATTTGAACACAAAAATTAATACTTCAAAAATGAAAAAGATTCTATTCTCAGCCGCCTTGCTTTTAAGCGCTGCTTTTGTAAATGCACAGGAAGGCTTTGCAAGCTTTACCATTAAAATGAACATGAAAATGGAAGGCCTCCCTGCCGAATACGCTGCCTATGGCGAACAGGAAATTAGCTCCATGATGTTTACGACAGTGTCTTTTACCGATGGTAATAAACACACCTCATTAACCGAAGCAATGGGCAATAAAACCGGTTTTGTTACCACCAAGGAGGAGATGGAAAAAATTGACAAAAAAGATAAAACAGAACCTAAACCAAAAATTGAATATACCAGCGAGAAAAAAACAATTGCCGGTTACGAGTGTACCAAAGCCATTGTAACTACAATTGATAAAGAAAAAAAGGAAGCTAAAGTTAATGTGTGGTTTACCGAAAAAATTAAATTAGACCCGGCCTTAACCAAACAAAACAAAGGCATGTTTGATTTGGGCGAAATTAAAGGCACTCCCCTCGAAATTGAAATTAAACAAAACGCCGACGGAACGGAGATTAAGGTAATTATTACCACCACAGAGGTGCTTACCAGCCCAATTGCCGATTCGTTTTTTGTTCCTAACACCGAAGGTTATACCATGACCACCTACGGCGAATGGAAAGACAAAATGAAAGCAATGGGTAGATAATTTTAGCTAATTAAAAAATGAAAGCGGCTTTTGGGTCGCTTTTTTTATTTCTGCTTTTCGGTAAACACAATGCCATGCTCTTCCAACTCCGAAAGCATTGGCGTGTAAATTTGTTTCACGTTAGGAATTTGCACACCGTACAACTCAAATTTTTTACAAATAAAATTTTTAACTGTAATGGCCAGGGGCAGTCCAACAGTGAGGGCCATGGCCGTGTGTTTGTTGTCTTTACCAATTACCACCAGCGAAGATTCGAGGCGATGCGTTTTTTTATTGTCGTTTTTAAGATGGTATTCAAACTGATGCTGCATCACTATCATGTCTTTATCATCCTCATTCAGTTTCCATTTTTCTTCAAGCAGTGCCTGCAATAACTGAGCAGGAGTGCCTTCGGACAAGGTAATTTTTTTATTGGAGAACAATTCAAGGTAATCAAGTTTGTGTTCAACCTCGTGGTTCCATATTTCAGGTGCAAATGCCTTTAATCTTTCCTTTAAAGTTCCGCTGCCAGGTGGAAGAAACGATTCCAACAAACTGGTATAAGTGAGTTTGTTGGCATTATTTATTTTAGAACTATCGTCGGTTAAGCCAAGTTTCACAAACAGGTTCCATGCCCTGCAATAGCCGCTTTGACGCAGGGTGCCACGCAGCATGGTTTTAATGCCGTTTAATCCATACACATCCATATAGCCAACACTGTCGCGGTTGGCATACGCATCAAAACCTCCATAACCCTCCATGGCAATGGTGTCGGTTTGAGAAAACAAACGGTTGTAAGGGATAAATTTCATTTCACCATCCTGCAAATACTGAGCGGTGCCCTGCCCTGCCAGAATAACGTTGCGCGGGTTCCAGCTAAATTTATAACCCCATGGATTGTCGTTACTTTCGGGTGCCACCAAACCACCACAATACGATTTAAAGGAGATTATTTCTTCGCCTTGTTGCTTTATTTCATCTATCACTTTCATGGCACTGGCGTGGTCAATTCCGGGGTCGAGACCACACTCATTGAGGAGCAAAAGTTTTTTTTCACGGGCTTCCTTATCAAGTGCCTTCATATCGTTGCTCACATAACTGGCTGTGGCCATGTGTTTGCCCAGTGCAACACAATCGCGGGCCACATCACCGTGCATAAAAGCAGGCAGCATGGAAATTATAAAATCATGTTCCTTAATAACCTCAAGTCGGTTGGTTTCGTTTTTTATGTCGAAGCTAATGGCCTGGCCATGTTTGTGAGCGTTTACTTTTTCAAGTGCCAGTTGAATGTCCACATCGGCCACAGTAATTTGCCAATTGAATGTGACTGCCTGCTTTAATAGATAATCAATGAGTGAGGTAGCGGAACGTCCGGCACCTATAACAAGAATTTTATACATGGGGCAAAATTACGGCTAAAAATCCACCTTCACATAAAACAAGGGTAAAAATCCGAGCTGGTAATTATATACCCAAGGGTCGGGTTTGGTAAGATTGGCAGGGTCGGGCGTATAACTAAGCGCCAACACATTTTTTGTACTGAGCACATTTACCAAATCCAAAGCAATTTCGGTACCTACTTTTTTGCCGTTGATTTTATACGATACTCTTAGATCCAAACGGTTATAGGCAGGAAATTGCAAAGTATTTACCTTGTCATTATCCGGCACAACATCCATGATGGCATTGCTGGCCGCCACATTTACCGGCGAGTAACGCTTGCCACCCCCATACGTAAATTTTGTGCCAACACTCAGGCTGTTCTTTTTGCTGCGACCAACGTTGTATTCCAAACCAGTCAGCAAATTAAACATGTAGTTGCCGTTAAAATCAGTGTTAAAGGTTTTACCATTGCTGGCTGTGTATTTGCTCTCAAACAAACTTCCGCTCATCATAAAAAAATAATGGCGGTGATATAATTTTTCCATGGTTAGCTCAATGCCATAATTGTAACCTGTGCCATTGTTAACCATTGTATAAACTGGAAAGAAACGATTAAAAGTCGCACCCTTATTGATTGCTGAAATTCCA
>JADLED010000313.1 GCA_020846335.1 Bacteroidia bacterium | reverse complement strand
CTTTATCCCTTTTTCTTTCACCTATCCTGTAACAATTGAAAAAGACATCCTTGAAAAAGTGGTTGTAATGCGTGCCACCGTAATGAAACTGACTAAAATTGAAATGAGATTTGTATTAAAAGCGGAGCAGGATTATACGCTCGTTGAAGAAAACATCCGGTTTACATCGGTGCTACCGGTTAAATTCATCATGCAGGCCATTTTCAAAAAACAACACCATCTGCTTTTTAAAAACATGGAAATGAAATAATTTCAAGTGTAAGTTAAGTATAAATTATTCGACCCCTATTAAGGTTTAGCAAAATTTTTCCGGAATAACGCTGAAAGGGTGCTCGTGCTTGCATAACAGCAGGCATTGTATAACTTAGCATTAGCAAAAAAACGCAGGATAATTTGCAAAAACGTGAATTATACTTTTAAAGAGAAACACTCATGAAAAAAATACTGAGCTATAAACATTGGCAACTTTTTTTACTAATTGTTATACTGGGTTCGTGGACATCTCCAAGTCCGCTTAAAGAAATTATTAATTCAATTTCTGTCATCACATTCACCATTTGGATTTATGCCATCGGAGTTTATGGGCAAGAAATAGTGGCAGCGCTAGGCCTGCCTACCTTAAATTTAAAGCTGTTCAGGGTAAATGTTCTTTTAATTCCAATGTTTCTGATATTGGTAATTATGCTTGCGCCGGAACAAACAGATGGCAACACCACAACAGAATTTAATTTACAGACACTCTTGCTCATCCCAATCGCGCTTTATTTGTGCTTTGCCCTTTTTCATACGGTAATTTTTGCCTGCAAAACATTGACAACAATTGAGCTCAAAAGAGAAGTAAAATTTGGCGACTACTTTGTGTACTTAATTTTAATTGGGATGTTAATTATAGGCATTTGGATTGTTCAGCCAAAAGTGACGAAATTAATTGCAGACAATAACAACAAACCAACTGAGTGAGTAAAATCATCTTCTTCTTTGTTTGAAAAGAGATTGTTTTAAACCGGCTTGTGCCATACAAAGCACAATTCACACCTTGCAAATAGCCCCTTGTAAGAGTTTAGCGAAAATTTTCCGGATAGGCCTGACGAAGGACTCAAAGGACAATTCCCATTTTGCACTACCCCACTGTAAATTTTGAGCTTTATACTTTTAAAAATAAGTGTTTCATTTGCTTCATCAATTTAGTGGCTAAATAGACTTTTAACAACTACATTTATACCAGATGAGATCTTTTTCAATTACACTATTACTATTTCTTACAATCAATTTATTTGCACAGCGTTATGACAGTTTAGGTGTGGATCATTTACCTACTCTCAACCAACAGGAGCTAGATTTTTTAAACACTTCACTTAAAAATTTTCGCGACACCTTCGATTTTGCCAACAAAAAAATTGCTTTTATAACCTCAAAAAACGGCAGCAGTATTATTACAAAGCAAAACTACTTTTTAAATTGTGTGAAGCCCTGGACTGACAGAGGTGCCACTCCTCAAATTTCATTGGTTCGCCTCAGCCCCACAGAAAAACTGAAGTCAGGCGGATATGATGCTCTGGTATTATCATGGGTTATACTATTTACAAATAAACAAAAGAAAAAAGTCATTGAAGAGTTAGGTAAAAAGTAATTACTAAACCACTCCAGTATAAAATGTATTTCCATCCCCCCGAGTTACCTGAAAACATTTTACCCACATACAAAATAGTAATCCCACACACCCCTACCTCTCCTTCATCAATACCTTCATTTCTACCCGGCGGTTTTTCTGACGGCCTTCTTTGGTGGCATTATCGGCAATGTTATTACTTTGACCAAACCATTCCACCACAATGTTCTCTTCGGGCAAGCCCTGTTTAATTAAGTAGTTTTTTACAGCCTTGGCGCGTTTTTCCGACAGCACCATGTTCTTTTCTTCACTGCCTGTGTTATCGGTGTGACCACTTAACACAATCTTCCACTCTGTTTCATGGTTCAGCATCAAATTTGCCAAAGCCTTTAACGACGGAAAGGAAACCGGCTTAATAATGTCCTTTCCCGTAGCAAATTCAAGATTGCTGTAAGCCTTTTCAATAATTTTCTTTTCGTCTACTGCCAGTTGCAATGGTTCGGGACAACCCTTGTATTGCGGCACTCCGGGCACCGTGAGGCAGGAATCCACTTTGTCCAACACGCCATCTTTATCGGTATCGGGCCATGGGCAACCTTTGTTTTCAAGTGGGCCGGGCACATCGCGGCATTCATCAATGCCATCATGCAATTGGTCGCCATCGGTATCGGGGCAACCTTTGTATTTGGCCGGACCTTTTTCGGTAGGACATAAATCGTCCTTATCCTGAATGCCATCTTTATCCGTATCCGGACAACCTTTAAATTTTTTAATGCCCTTCACATAGGGGCAGGCATCGTCTTTATCCACAATCGAATCGCCATCCGTATCGGGGCAACCTTTAAAATATGCAGTTCCTTTGTCTTTCGGGCAGGCATCTTCGCCGTCCGTTATGCCATCGCCATCGGTATCGGGGCATCCTTTAAACGCAACCAAACCGGGCTGGTTGGGACAGGCGTCCACTTTATCCGGCACCTTGTCTTTGTCTTTGTCTGGGCAGCCTTTTAAATCAAACTCTCCGGCATCGTCGGGGCATTCGTCTTTTTTGTCCACTACCCCATCGCCGTCGCGGTCTTTAATTTTTTTGTAAGGAATGCTCACCTTTAGCAAGGCATAAAAATTAAATGAGGCAATGTCGCCCTTAAACAAGGGGTTTACATCGTAGCTGCCAAAACTTACCGGGCCCACACGCAGGTTTAAGCCGGTGGCCAGGTACTGTTTGCGCGCTCCCGACATGGTATTGTAGGTAAATGGCACCGACACGTCGAGCCAGTAATGTTCAAAACGCGGCGCAAAACAAATGGCTGTGTAATTGCTTAGTTTGTAAAGGTTCTTTTTATTTAGATTAGTTAGGTGTGTACTTAAATTAAGGTAGAAGTAACGGTTAATGGCGTAATCCAATTGCGTATTAATGGCAGTGGGCAAATAAATGGCATATTTGTCGGATTGTGCGTTATTATAATCCTTTCTAATCACCGAGTCAAATCTGGCGTATGTTTTAAGGTCGGTTAGCTCAATAAAACGACTGTAGGGTATATTGGCGTTTACATCGTAATAGGTTCCCTGCTTTTTATAGCTTATTTTGCCAACATCCATTATTGATGCGCCTGCCCTGAGTTTGTATTTATTCAAATCTTTACGCCAAACCAGGTTTTTGCCATCGGGTTTGTATTTGTAGTTCTGAAATTTAGGTCGCCACTCGTAAACAATGCCTAAGTCGAGGCCAAGGCTGGGTTTGGCAACGTAGTGGTAATATTGCGAAACCAGGCCATTGTCTGGATTAACCGGGTTTAAATTGGCCGAGTGCGCGTACGAAAAATTGGCATTAAAATAACTGCCCGAACCTGTGGTGCTGAACAAAAAATCGAGGTCTTTAATTACAAAGTAGGCGCTTTCGAGGCCCTGCAGCACCTTGGGTGTTACACCGGCTTTAATAAAGTGTTTGTCTTTGTCTCTAATAACGCGGGCACAGGTAATTCCGTATTCGGCCCAGGCCATTTGCAGGGCGCTAAAGTTTTTATTTACAATCACATTGTTTTGGGTCACATTCAGGTCAAATTCTTTTTCAAACAAATTGGCTACCTGTGGCGAAATGCCCGAAATTGAAGTCATTTGCCGCACGCTCCAGCTAAACGCCACGGTGTTTTTAAGGTTAATCTGATACATGACCGAGGGCAACAAAATGCGGTTTTCGAGCACCAGACCTTTATTATGATTAGATGCGATGAAATTAAAATTTTTGAAAAGATTGTCCGGTACATTGGGCGTAAAGTTTTGCCAGGAGAGTGGAAATTTAACAGTGGAGGCCTGCCGCAAACTGCCCGAATACTTTAAAGCAGGGCGCTTAACACTAAACCACGAATTATTAAAATTAAAATCGAATCCGGTAAGCAACACATCCAGTTGAAGGCGGTTATCGGCCAGGGCTGCCGGGTTACAATACACCTGATTAATGCCCCCGTAGTTGCTGCCTCCATAGGCAAAATAGTCCTGACAGTTAGCGTTTAAAGCAGACAGCCACAGTACAAGGCATATCACAAAAGACCGTAGGTTCATCACATCAACCAAATATAGTAAAATTTACTGCCTCGGTAAAAACCAGTGGTTTTAATCCCAAACGAAAAGGTGAAACAAAAAATAAAACGCTGCTTTAAGCGGGCACTTATTAAAAATCAGCCAGGGTTTTGTTTGGAACGAATGTTCGGTTAAACATTCTTTTTTTAACAAGATTGTATAAACTTACTTTTTCACAAATAATTTTATAATATTACAGAAAATATAAAACTATGCGCTTTTTTAAATCTTTCCTTATTCTTGGCCTGATGGTGGTGTGCCTGCCAATAGTTGCACAAACGCCCACTTTTGATGAATTGACTTTTGAAGATGAAGAGTTAACGGTGGCTTACAAAAACAAGCCAAAAAACCACGTGTTTTTGCGTTCTAAACGTGGTACCAATGGCATGAATAAAACCAGTTCCGGCGATTCGATTACGGCAATGCCGGTAAACGAAATTGTGTTGGTATTTTCAGAGCTGGAAGCCTCTGCGGCCGATGAGCGGGAAGAAGCCAACCGCGAAAGGTGGGAAAATTTGCTAATGACCTATCCTGAATATTTTCAGGCCAACACCAGTTATAAAAATGTTTGCCAGTGCAATACCAGTGGCGATGCCGAACAATTTAAAAAAATGCAGGGCTTTTACATTTATTTTACCGGCAAAGAACCTAAAGTGGAAGAAAAACGCGCCGAAGTAAAACCGGTTAAAACCGAAGAAAAAACGGCTCCGGTAAAAGAAACCAAAGAACCAGAAAAACAAGCCGTAGCAAAAACAAAAGAACCGGCAGTTAAAGAAAGCGAACCGGTTAAAAACGACCCGCCTCCGGCCAAAGAAACCCGCGAAGAAAACACCAACTCGGGTGGCAACGAGGTAGTGAAAGAAAACACCACTACTACCAAAAAACCTGCCACCGCCAAACCACGCCGCTCTAAAGATACCAAAGCCTGTCGCCTGCCCTGCTACGAAAACGGCGACGAGGATTTGAATGCATTTTTCAGAACCAGCATTACCCTTACCAAAAAACAAAAAAAACACGGCAAGCACCTCGAAGCCACCGTTAAAATTCCGCTGCACTTTGACGGAAGCATAAAAAAACCAATGGTAGTGGGCGAAAACGAAGATTTAAACAAACAAATTCTGGAAGCACTTAAAAGTATGATCAACTGGAATGCTGCTGTTAAAAACGGTGTGGCCACAAAATCGGAAGTAAAAATTACTTTAAAATTCGACAAAGAAACCAAAAGCATGAAACCGGCTGAAATTATTATTACACCAAAACTTGGTCCTAAATGCACCTGTGTGAGCGATGCCGAAATTTTTGGAGAGTAATATTTAAAAAGCTTTGAATTAAAAATCCACCTCAATCGGGTGGATTTTTTTTATGCAAATTAGGGTGAATGTTTGGAAGAGTGGGTTAAAAGGTTCGAAAATAGAATTATGGTTATTGGCACAATTTTAATACCACAATACCGTTTATTAGTAATGAAAAAGCATTTCATCTTTTTTTTCGTGTCAATACTTTGTCTTGATGTTTGGTCTCAAAATAAATTAAAAACTCAATGCAAATTTGGGCTTAAATCCGGTTTAGGAATGCACACCATTACAGGCTGTCCTATAAACACTCATCCAAAACCTTCCTTAACGGGTGGTTTGTGGGTTCAGATAAAATTAAGTAAAAGTTGGACCATGCAGTCTGAACTAAGTATGATTGGCAAAGGAACTGGTGGAGGCCAAGAAGGTAGGAATTATGGCGATTATTTATTACGCATGTCATACTTTGAAGTTCCAATCCTCTTTCAATATAACAGGAAAAAGGTTTACTTTGAATTTGGACCGGCCTTGGCCGCTTTAATCAATGCCGGTGAATATACCGACCGAGGCGCGTTTCCCTTCCCAACAGACCTGTATCCCATTAGTAATAAAGACATCACTTTTAATCTGGGCACCGGTTGCTCATTTAATGAAAAATGGGGTATGGGATTGCGATTGATCCATTCACTTCTTCCTGTCAGGCAACAATTACCTGGAGCTGCTCATCAGGTTTACAATAGAAGTATTGTTCTTGCTGTTAGCCGTCAAATTCGCTTTAAATTTTCAGGAACCAAGCGCCCGGAAGACTCAGAGTAAAATGCTCAGTCCGGGTTTTTCTGCTCACCGCTCTGAATAATTTGTCATCCTGCCTAATGGTAATTCGTTCATTATCCAAAATAAACCCTTTTTGATTTAAGCTGTTTTTTGTGTTTGTGTAAACACCTAATATGCTAAAACATGCGCCGACTTTAATTATTAAATTTTACGCCGAAGGTTTGCAAATCATCAGTGCAAAAAAGAATGGCCAACCGAATTTACAATGCAAATGTGCAGCACAAATTTTTTGCACTTAGGTCCCCTTTGTTATGTTTCGTTTTATTTGTCCTAATATTGGCTGAAGATTTTTTATCTCCTCAGGCCAATTTTTGTCCCAAGGAAAAACCCCATTTACAGTAGGGTAAATGCATTGTAAAACAGGAAAGTCTTTATTAGCATAGTACCAGTTAGCGTAACCAAAATACTCATCGTAGTAACTTTTATCAACGTCGTATAACAAGCATTTAAAATTCTCCAAGATGTTACTGTAAAACTGTCCTGACAAAAATATTTTGCCGGCTCTGATGTCTTCACCAATATTATTTATCAATGAATGAGCAAGGTCAAGATTTAGTCCGACGATTAAAATTTCAGGATGATTAAACGTTTTATAAAGTCCTACCGAATAACAGAATTCAGGTCCTGTGTCGTCAGCCAATACTTTTAAAACATGCCAACCATGCGATTCGATGTCACTATGTAGTTTTTTATCTGATGGTGTCATTTTACAAATCGAAGATAAGGATTTCGGGCATTGCTTTGGTGGCCTTTGAAACTGTATTCCTGATTGCTATCGGGAGTTTGTCGCACCAAGGTTAATTATCCCGATAGCTATCGGGAGCTCAAATGTTCATACTAGCTCCATTCACCCACTAACGCAAAACCGGTGTTAGCGGTAGTTATTCACCACTTCTACGGTTTTCCATAAAAGAAGGTTTTTCATCATAGTCCTCACAAAGGTAAGTTTCCTGGACACATCTTTCAGGGTGATGGTTATGCCAGTATTGACTCTCATTTAATTCTTTAGGAGAACTAAATTTGGACTTTAAATTCCGGTAGCATTGCATGTCACCAAAATATTTTTTCCCATATGGACTGTAATTAGAATACAAACAGAAGAAGCAGCATTTTAAAGTATAACCTGAAGGCAATTGATCTTTCAATTCGAATAATGCGGTTTCAACATCTCCAATTGCGCCTCCCGCAGGATAATTATACTGCTTTGTAACAAAATGCTCGTTTTCGAAATCTAAAAATATTTGTGTTTTAATATTTGCTAATTCATCATTCGCATTACCAGTCGGCTCTCCTAACAAAATGTTTATTGTCAAAAGGCCATTAAGCGCTTCCTTTCCTTTTAATATTTCTATTGGTTTGGATAGATCAAATTCACAACTACATAAACAATCATCACAGTAAAAGTCAAATTTGTTTTTTAATTCTTCTATTGAATTAGTTTTTGGAGACAAATACTCAAATGAGTTTCCTTCAAAACAAACGTCCCGGATCATTATTTTTAGCATATTGCCATCGCTCGCAATGGAAGTTATTTCTTCTCCATATTTGTCTATGTATTTTGCAGTTGTCAACATTTTCTCTAATGCCCGCTAACGTTCAAGTATTTGCGAAGAAGCGGTTTAAAATGCACTTCCTTTAGTTTAAGCACCAAGTTATTAAAAATACCTAAACTTTGGTTTAGCACTGAACCCGCTTTTTTGCAAATACTATGTTAGTGGCTGGTCTTATTATTTTTCCCATATTTTTCTAATCAACTTTAAAAGTTTTATAGGTTCTTTTTCATTGTTTTTATTTTGCTTTTTAAATTCTTCTTCCCATTCAGCAACTGTCATTTTTACAACGTTTTCTTTTTCCCATTCCTCATATGTTGGTTGTTTTAAATCAACACCTCCTTTATGTGGTTTGTCTACATATCCTTTCTTAGGTTTAGGAAGTTTGTTTTCACATTCTGTCGAACATAAATTTGTCAATAATGGTAAATCGTCAGTTCCAACTCTTAAAGTTATCCATTTTTGATTTGTTTGCTCGTATGTCATTTCCTTTTCGCAAACACTACATTTAACAGTTTCTGAATTATATCTAACAGGATTATTCGATAAGTCTGGAAAGTTTTTTCTGTTTTTGTAATTTCCATATAAAGCTCTTGTGCTAACTCTGCTATCTTTTAGTTCAACACACTTTGTTATTTCATAAGGAAACCAATGTAAATCATAGGACGTATAAGGGTCAAAATATTCAAGAGATGTCATTTCTCCAATTTGTGGTGGTATGCTTTGTAAGTTACTGCCATAAAGCCACATTTTTTTTACATTTTTTAGTTTTCCTATACTTTCAGGTAAAGTATATATTTGAGAAAAAAATTCAGAACCTAATTCTTCAAAAGGAGAAAACTCTTCGGCATTTTCTTTTTGTACTTTTTCAATGTATGCACAAAGTTTATTCCAAGCTTCCGAATTTCTATCTTGATTTCTTCTTTTAATTTTTGTTTCGTTCATAAACTTTTGAATTTGGGATGAGTCTGCGGTAGACTTGCCACTAACGTTTGGCAGCTACTTGTTGTTTTTGCTAAGTCCAAGTTACGCACTTGCCTGCAGTTGTGCAAGCCTTTGCTACGGCAAGCAGGTTTGAGCGCTAATACGCAAAAAATGGTCGCAAGACCTATGTTATGCGGCGTTTTTTTGTTTCCGTTTTAGTCTTTTTACATCTCTTTTTTTCTGTCGGCGTGAATGTCGCCACATTTGAATGTTTTGAATTAAACGACTTAAGTAAAATGGCACAATTCCTTTTGTCGGGTGTCCGAGCTCTTTTGGAATAAAGCCCCAGCCGTCATATTTTTTAGTCCAGTCTATTACACCAGTCTTTGCACTTGGGTCAAACTTTAATCGTCCGCGTTTAAAAGAATTTGAATTGAATTTTGAAACTATTTTTTGAAGAAGGTCGAATACTTCTTTCTCATAACTGGGGATTGTCTCGGCAGTTTTTTCAATATAAAAGTCTGGCTCTGATCTCCAAAATATTAACGAAGCAGTCCCATTGTCACATTTTTCGCTGTCGATTATCCAGTTCAATATTTCAACTCCGTCGTCCCAATTGTATATGTCGGCGAGATAATATTGCTCAGTCGAACTTAGTTTTTTAAAGAGGTCGAAGTCCGCTCGCTTTTTGTCGTCGAAGGAAAGTTCAAAGAAAGTGTCCTGAATATATTTTTCTCTTGTCGGTAATATTATCATGTCTGTCTGGGTAAAATGCCGCATAACGTTTTGCAAATTGGCGACGTTGGGCTTAAAAGATTCCACCGTCTACCCGTACAAAAGTTTATTAAATGTACAAATGTTTTTTAGTGAGGGCAAACGAAAATACAAAAGCGTCAGCTTACCATAAATTGCCCGAACGATAACCGAGTCCGCCCAATGGCCACCACATTTGCTGTTATAGGTTGCCAGCCGCACACAGTATTAGTTTACAACTTTCCAGCTGTCGTTAATTGTATCGTCATGTCCTCTAAAAAGCATAATGTAAAAGTTAATGACTATTTGGTCTCTTAATGGAAGACTTTCGAATGTTTTAATTACTTGAGGGAATAATTTAATGTAGTCAGAAATGAAAATACTTGATAGAGCGAAGAAGTATTTAAGATTAAAATTTGTTGGACTTAAAAAGTCGTCTTGACTTTTGAACATGTCCCTGAATTGAAAGACGGCAACATTTGATGGGTGGGCATAAAGTGAAAAGTAGGTGTACGCATTATCAAACATCGTTTGTTTAACGCCCATAACTGTTGCCAATTCTTGCCAATGTAAAAAAAGTACATTGTTATTAACGAATTGAATTTTGTAGTCCTTTTCTTTCAGTTTGTTTTTTATTTTGTCCTGATTGTCGGTAGATAAATTTTTATAAAGGTTTGTCGCCTCAATTTCGGCTGTCATGTCAGCAATTTGCTTTTTATCATCTTCAGCCTTTTGGAAATTTTCTGGCTTTGTAATGACACTCGTAAAACGTTGTCTATATTTTAAACCTGCAATTACCCATAAGTTGTAAAGAATTGTCTTTTCGTCGGCAGATTTTGTATTGATAAAAATTAAATTGAACATACCAACTGTTTCAAAAACGTTTCTTGTCAACGAAGCAACTATTGTTGGGTCAATTATTTGATTGAGAGTTGAACCGTCTGTCGAAACATGAGATACACCGTCAGTTACACCTTGTAAATGGAGCGCTTTTGTCAGCATCATTTGATTAATTAATTTGGCTTCCGTTTCTGCCAAAGAATTTACCAAATCTCCTTGATGATTTCTAATTACGCGAAAAAAGAATTCTGTATATATTTTTATTAAATCTTTGCTGTCGTTAATATGATCGCAACTCATAAAACGTTTAACTTCTTTTCTTAATTCTTCTTTTGTCATTTTTTTATGTCGATAAATTAGATACGTTGTTATTATGAATATTGTCGAAGCGCATATTATTATTGTTGTCATTAAGTCATTTGGGAATATCTGTCCGGCTGGTTACCTATAACGGATTGCAAGCTGGCGTTCGTGCCGGTCGTCCGTATGCTAATGTACGAATGTCCTACGAGATTTTAAAATACGAAGAAAACCGGCATGACGCTAAGCTTGCTGTTAGGTGTCTGGTGGCGGCACACAGGTGCGACACGCTTACGTGTCCGCCGTAGTATGAATTATTTAACTAAACAGTTTGCGCCAGAAACCTTTTTCTTTTTTGTCACGAAATTTCTGAACTACCTGGTCTGTCGGAAGTCCAAGATACCTTGTCGCATTATAGGCAACTAAATATTTTTCATGATTACGATAACTATGATGCAGGTCTGTTATTCGTTGATCTTTGAAGTCAGGTAAGTAATAAAGAACGTCAATGAGCTCAAATTCACCAGTAATTTTCGGCATGGTCTCAAGAACGATGTCTTTCATTTTTTCGTCCTGCACTATTTGAAAAATTGAATGGGCTATTATTACTTTCATTGCACCCTTACTTTTTTCAAGTAAGTCGTATAGGATTGGCAATGCTTCTTTTGATTTTATGTGCCCGAGTCCGATAATTGGCCAATTGTCAAGAAGGATTGCGGCTTTCAATAAATCTTCTTCGGCAGTTCTAAGTTAGTCTGGTGATAGATTGTCTAGAAGTTCGAGAGGTACGCCGTCTTTTCTTTGTGGCCAAGAGTCAGCCATTAAGAAGTCTTTTCTGAATATGTCGAGATTGTCTGCCAAAGTATTTTTGTCTTACGGAATGTCAGTCCGCCACTTGCACCTAACGTTTTGCGGCTAGGCGTTCGGCCCGCCGCCTTAGGCCGTCCGCCGAAGCGCCAGCGGAGGCAACTAAAAAAAATGGCGGGCTGACGCTTAGCCCGCTGTTAGTGGTATGGTGGCGGTACACAGTATGGTTTGTTTTATAGTGAACATGTTTGTCAGCGTGAATAGCTATAACGCCTTACGGATAAGAGTTTGAATTGCATATAATCATATTCTTTAATTTCTTTTATGCGGCGTTTTTCATCATAGATTTCGTTGAGTGACAATTTGCATTTAGAAGTTGGGATACTTACATTACTGCCAGGCGCAAGTGTGTATTTACTTGCGTAGGTTTTTATAGTCAACAATCCATTAGTCAAGACTGAATCGATGCGGGTATAATTATTGTTGTCCGGCTGAAACACCCACCTTTCGGACAAACCAGGACGATCCTTCTGAATAATATAATCAATATGATACTCGAAATTTGTGGTATCACCTTCATAGATTTTCATGGAATAACCAGAGTTATTGGGGAATGGCGTTGTAATAGTGTACCGATTGAGTTTGCCATTTAGATACCACCAATATCTACTTTTCCCAGAGACCGTGTCAAGCAAATAAAGTGAATAGGAGCCAATGGTTGTGTCAGTATTGGCTCGATCCATGTAAGAAATATTAACAGTGTCATGACCCCTGCGAACATAATTGAAAATTAAATAAGCATCTTTATGCCTATAAATCTGTAATGACTTGGTTTGTAAATGTCCATCTGGGCCGTATTGATAGCTGTAGACGTCGAGCTGTTCTCGAACGTTATCACTGCAGGTGACTTCTCTTTTTTTAAGACCATTGGTATGAAACCAAACACTGTCATGCATTTGAGAATTTGATCCGCGATTCTGTGTATGTGTGACCTGCAGCGAATCGAAACATTCTGTGGTAGCAGTGTAAGTAATTGGACAATAGTTTTTAGTCGCTTTTGATTTTAGATTTTTCTTGGTTTGATCATACTCCTCCGAATCAACACAGTCCCCATTTTCGGTCCTTCGCCGAAATACATTCGTCATCCTACCTTTGCTATCATATTTGATGTAAACAGAAGCGCTGTCTGTCCATTTCCCTAAATCATAATCGACAGAACCTTCGAAAATGAGTCGGGTCTGGCGGTACACTTGAGTGCTTACTTTTGAGGAAGAAGGAACTCCATTTTTATAGGCTATATTATTAAGTGTGACAATACTGTCATCTTTCTGCCTTAATTTATTGATATCATAGCCACTTTGCAAATTTGGTTTTGCAGTTTTCGTTGAGCTCTGTTGTGGAACTTGTTTGGGTGCCTGCGCAGATGAACAAACGTATAGAAACATAAAGAATATGAAATTGGCAAGTCGATGACCCGTAAAATAGTTTGCAAAATGATTCATTTTTCTACGTAGGTCCGTTTGTTTGGTTTCTAAACTTTCATTTTTCATTTTTTTTTAGTTTTTTTGGGTTGGGTAGTCCGCCACTTGCCACTAACGGCCTGCAAGCAGGCGTAGTTTTTTGCTTGTCCAAGTTATACATTTGAGCAATAACACGCAAAAAATTATGCTTGCTTGCTGTTATAACCAGTAAGCGACACACAGATTAAGTTTCGGTCAGCCTGTTTATTATTTTTTCTTTGCCAGTTTGTGAAGAAAACGTGTCGATATTTTGTGATTTGCAATACTCACAAACATAAGCTTGAAATGAGAAAGGATTTTTGAATTGATATTTAGTAACGAGTTTTGGGGTCATTATTTGTTTGCAGTCATTACAAATTGCTTTGTCATAATAGTCAGAATAATTACCGTTAAGAACTTTCTTAAATAATTTGAATTCATTCAAAATATATTCGTCGGCGTTATTTTTAGTCAAACCATTTGTGAAGATTGCATGCCCGTCGTATTCTATGCTGTCTATTTCGTCGTCAAGCATATAGAAGTCCATGTATTTTGGGCTGTAATCTGTTTTTCTAGCGACTTCGCACATTTGTCTGAGTGCAAATTTTGGTGGAACATTTCCTTCGAGTACTTCGTCTACAAGATTGTCGACGTAAAAATCAATGAGGTCTATTTCTTTCTTGTCAATGTTAATATTTAAGTCCTTAACGGATCTCCAAAAATAGTGTTCTCTTTCTTCAGTGTCTGAATTGTCAAGGCCCGCCAAAATTTGCAGATTATCACTGTCGAAACCATTTTGCATAAGTGTCAATGCCCAGTCAACAAGAACTTTGCTGTCATACCAACTTAAAAGTTTTTGTCCGAGGATTTTATATGTCAGTTTAGAAGCGTCCATTTTATTTTCGAGGGTCTGTCCACGCTTATTGGTTATAACTTCCTTATAACATTAACTTTTATAATGTTAGCCTGCTGATTTTGCAAGATAACATTAGGTTTTCTAATGTTTACTGTTTTATCAAATTTAGCCATTTTCTACAATGTATCAAATGGAGAAATAACTTTCTGAAGACTTTTAGTACTTACATGTGTGTATATTTCAGTTGTTGTACTTCTGCTATGCCCAAGCAGTTCTTGTATGTATCTTAAGTCTGTTCCCCCTTCCAGTAAATGTGTGGCGTAGCTGTGCCTTAACCAGTGCAAGGTTACTGGTTTATTAATGTTACATTTCTGCACTGCCTGTTTTAATACTGCGGCCAAACTGCTTTCATCATAGGCAGTGCCAGCAGGCTGTCCCTCAAATAACCATTCCTTTGGTTTATAAGATTCCAAATACGAATGTAATAGCACAAACAACTTTTCTCCCAATGGCACAATTCTGTCTTTCCTTCCTTTTGATTGCTTTATTAGCATTAAATGCCTGTTCTCATCTAAATCATTGAGTTTTAAATTCAACAATTCGCTTCGCCTTAATCCGCAACTATAAATCAAACTCAGCATGGCCTTGTGTTTTAAATTGCCATGCGCATTTAATATGGCCTTCACCTCCTCCTTGCTCAACACATTGGGCAGCACGTGGGCCCGCTTGGGCCGGTGTATCAATTCCACTTCCATATTTTTTAATTCCACCGTTTTAAAAAACAACTTAACGGCATTAACCACCTGGTTTTGAAACGAAGCTGATAACTGCCTACCTAAAATATAGTGGTTGTTAAATGCAATAAGATCGGCATTACCAATTTCCGAAACCGGTTTAGACGCACAAAAACGTAAAAAGGTTTTTAAAGCTTCTTCATAAGTGCTCACTGTATTGGCACTGTAGCGCCGACTCCTTAGCCAAGCAACAAATACCCCCACCCTTTCCCTGGTTTCAGTACTTAATTCCCTGCTCATCTGTTCATCAAATGCAGACCGGGTTTTATTCGGTGGCTCGTTTTTATTACCACCAACATATTTATCGCCTTTTGGGTTAAACTGCCCCTGCAAAGCTTCATAATTTATCCAGGCCCTGCCATTTAATAAGTTAAACACGGCCCCTTTGGTATCATTTTCTTTTGGCACATACCAACAACGCATGCTTTGGCTCCACTTAAAACCCGGCAGCATCCTTAACAAACATAGCAGCTCATCGTTTTTGTCAAAAATTATTTGTACAACTTCTTTGTGGTAATGCGTGGCGGGTTTTAAAACAACTATGGGTAAGTTCATTCACCAAAATTAATACCAAGTGGTAAAATGTATTGCTACATTTTGTAGAAATGCGTAGTTTTTTAATGTCGGTCAAAACCTGCCACTGCCAAGCTCTTTAATGTTTTTTTATGGAAACACAAACCATTAAATTTTTTTTAAATAATATTAGGCGCCAATCTGAAGTATATTTTTATTAAAATCATCCCAACAAAAAACCCCGCTCTTGCGAACGGGGCTGGCTTGTTATTTTTTGGGTAAGTAATGGGATTCGAACCCACGACCCCTAGAACCACAATCTAGTGCTCTAACCAACTGAGCTATACCTACCATTTAGGTCGGCAAATGTAATAATTTTTTTCGCTTCAAAAAAAATTATCTTATCAGCGTCACGTTTCCTTTTAAAAAGGTTTCTTCACCATTCACACACTTGGCCTTCAGGTACCAGCCATACACTCCCACATCCACATCCCGGCCTTTGTACCTGCCATCCCAACCCGTTGTTTTATCCTTGGTTTCAAACACCATCTCGCCCCAGCGGTTATAAATGGTAAAATACAGTTCGCTTACCTTTAAACTTCTTACAAACAGCAAATCGTTATTGCCATCACCATTTGGCGTAAAGGTGTTGGGTATAAACACATCGTTGGTCAGGCAACCTTCGGTATAAGCATCCACATGCACCAACACCGTTTCGGTGCAGGGTCCCTTGTTTACCAATACCGTGTAAGTGGTTGGCTTATCGGGTTTGGCCGAAACCGTGTAACCCGAAGCCGGCGAAGTACTGTTTAACGGCAACCAGGTAACCCTGGCGCCGGCATCGCCCAAATAACTCAGCGTGCTGCTGTTTCCGGTTACAATAAGCACCGGTTCGGCTTTGGCTTTAACCGGTGTGTTCGAAAGCACCACCACGTCCACATTGGCCGTTAATATGTATTCGCACTCCTTGCCAAAGGCACTGCGTGTGGTGGTTATGGCCACCGAGTATTCGGTACTCAAAGTAGGCGATGCCACCGGATTGGCAGTGGCCGGAAAATCGAGTGTGGTGCCGGGCGACCATTGGTAGGCAATTCCTCCGGTGGCGTTGAGCTGAGCTTTATCGCCCCTGCAAATTTCAAGCGTTCCGGTGGCTGTTACCACCTCGGGTGGAGGCACTACCACAATGGTGTCTTTTGAACTTTTACAACCAAAAACATTCGAGGTTTCAAGCGTCACTGTGTAAGTTCCTCCGGTGGTATAAAAATAATAAGGGTTAGCAATGGTACTGGTTTTTGTACCGGTTAATTTCCAATTCCAGTTGGTAACATCGTTTTTTGATTTATCGGCAAAATTAACCCCTCCGCCGCAAGGGTTTAAAGTATAGGTTAAATTGGTAGTGGTGGTTGGATAAACCAAAACCTGCGTGGTTAAACTACGTGCGCACACATAACCCGGCGAATTGTTGTTTACTGTTATGGTATAAACCGTGTTGGCCGTAGGTGTGGCCACAGGCGAGGCCAACTGATTGTTGTTAAGCGAACCCGCCGGCAACCAGGTGTAGGTTGTGCCACCACTGGCATTTAGTGTAACATTTTTGCCGTAACAAATACTCGGACTGGCGGCCACTGCCGGTTGAAAATCAAAAATATTTACCGTAGTGGTTTTAGTGGCCTTGCAGCCTGCGGCATCAGTCACCTCAAAACTTATGGTGTACAGGCCATTATTGACATAGGTGTGACTTACACTGCTTAAATTGCTGGTGGTGCTGTTATCACCAAAATTCCAACTATAGGGGTTAGTACCTAAATTGCCGCTTCCGCTGCCACTCAGAGCCACCGAATTGGTACATTGGGTGTAATTAAGTGCTATGTTGGCCGTTGGCGTTGGCAACACGGTAACATAGGTAACCGAACTGTCTTTTTTATTGCAGGTTAAATTGTCGTTAACCACCAGCGAAACGGTGTAAGTTCCGGGATTAACAAAGGTATAACTGGGTGTGCTGCTGGTGGTGTTGGTTAGTAAATTTCCAAAATACCATTTAAAAGTGGCACCCGGATTAAGTGGTGGCGTGGCATTGGTAAAGGTTACGGCCAAAGGACTACAACCTGCCAGTGTGTTGGTGTTAATGGTGGAAATTGACATTTGTAACTGAAAATCGAGCTTTACCACACCATTGTTGCAATTAAAGGCGTGATTGGGATTTGGCGGGGTGTTTGGCCAGGCACCGTTGGTTACCGGAAAATCCTGATTACCACCACAACCGGCGCACACCGATTGGTAAATTTTTCCGCGGGGGTCAAAGCGCGAAGTTCCACCATCAACGTGTTCGCGGCTGGTGCCGCCACCAAAATACGAGCCGTATTTTAGCTGCACCGCACTCGAATCCAATCCCATAAAATAAAAATCGTAACCGGTGGTGGTACCTTGTGTAGGCTGCAACAAAGGCATGCCACTCATGGGGCTTAAATTGTTGAGTATGTTGCCGCCCCAACCCGATAAATAAATATTATTGCATTTATCCACTGCAAAGGCGCTGGGCGAAATATCCACCCGCGTGGTGCTGCTGCCAAACACGGTTGAAAGCGTAATGTTCGAAAGGTTTTTGTGGAAACGGGTAATAAACTGGTGCCTGCCCGGATTGTTGTAAGGAGTGGCTGGCGGCTGGGTGCTCATTACTGGCATTCCACCCAACGATTGGCCATACACATAAACACGGTCGTATTTATCCTGTTGAACAAAATACGATTGATCGTAACTTGGGGTGCCCACATAGGTGGCCTGTAACAACTGATTACCTGTTGAATTAAGGCGTGCCAGAAATCCATCGGCAATACCACCGTTGTAGCTGGTACTATAGGCACCGGTGGTAACCGGAAAGTCAGTACTACAGGTGCCTCCGGTGGCATACACTTCAAAAGCACTGTTTACAATTAAGGAATTGCCGCTCTCGTTTTTTGTACCACCCAAATAAGTGCAATACAGTAATTGCGAAAGTGAGGGATTGAGCTTGGCCACAATGGCATCCTGTTTTCCGCCAAGTGTGTTGTCGTAGGCGTTGGCCGTAGGAAAATTGTTTGAACGGGTGCTGCTGGTAATGTAGATGTTGTTCGAAATGTCCACCTGAATTTCGCCACGGTATTGGTCGCCATAATTGTATTGCAACGAATCGGTAACATACTCATTGGCATAGGTATTGGGCCCCACCTGAATAAGGGTGGTGTGGTTCACATGGTTAACACCGTCGTTATCACTGCCACCCAGGTAAGTGCTGGCCAAAAGGGCGGTGCCACTTGCATTAAATTTGCCAATAAAAATATCCGTTCCGTTATTAAAGGCGGTGCCATTCATGTAAAAACT
>JADLED010000312.1 GCA_020846335.1 Bacteroidia bacterium | reverse complement strand
CATTTTTTACACCTTGGCCTTTGGAGCTGCACTTACTTTTGTGGCCTGTCAGAGTTCTGGGGGACAAAGCAATGGCCAGCAACAAATAAACACCAGTCTTTCGGCAGATGAATTTGAGAAAAAACTGAGCGACAGTGTTCAATTGGTGGATGTTCGCACTCCCGATGAATATGATGGCGGACACATAAAAGGTGCTTTAAATTACAACATCAATTCGGGAGATTTTGAGCAACAGTTGGCCACTCTTAATAAAAACAAAACGGTGCTGGTGTATTGCCTTTCGGGTGGAAGAAGCTCATCGGCCGCTGATGTAATGGCCGGCATGGGATTTAAAGAAGTGTATAACCTGTCGGGTGGCATTATGAAATGGAATGCCGCCGGAAAATCAATAGATACAGGTGTTGAGGCACCCTTAAGCGATGGCATAAATGCGGCAGATTTTGAAAAACTAATTAAAACCGATAAATACGTATTAGTTGATTACAATGCCGTTTGGTGCAAGCCCTGCATTAAGATGAAACCCATGCTGGAAGCCTTTGTTGAGAAAAGAAAAGACAAAATGCAACTGGTGGCGGTGGATGCAGATGCCAACACACAACTTTTAAAACAAAAAGGCATTGAATCGGTGCCTGTGCTAGAATTGTATAAAGACGGAAAACTTATTTGGACACATAATGGCGCCATTGAGGAGGCGGAACTGATTAAAGAAACCAACTTATAACGGATAGTATGGAAAAGGTTTTTGTAGGAAAACGCAAGGCCATTACCAACTGGATGAGGCAATTCAGCACCTTTGTTGATTTTGATAAAAAAATGTTCAAAATACAGGAAGGGTTTTTAGGAATTTTTAAGTGGGGCGATTTTGAGCCTTTACCTAAAATTGATTACGTGCTCATTTTCAGAACCTTTTTTGTAAAATGCGAGGTGTGTACTGCCGATGATTTATTGGATAATCCAAACTCCTATTACCAGGTAAGTATGGTTTACCGCAAAAACCGCCGCATCATTGTTCACGAAACAAAAAAACGCGATGAGGCCTTTAGTGTGGCTTACGATGTGGCAAAAGGCTTAAACGCACGGCTGATGGACTCTGCAACCGACCGCCGACAGGGCAAATGGGTTTTGTTGCCTTAGGTAAACTAAATAATTGTGCCCTCAAAAAAGTTCTTAGCCCATAGAATGTTTGATGATGGAACCAAAAATACGAATGTCAAATTCTGCTGGAAAAAGAGCTTTTCCGTTAAAAATCCGGTATTATTTTAAACCAGATTTTCCACGGTACTAGAAAGTACGAGATGTCGCGGCAAGGATTGTAACGAAAATGATACGCAGAACTTTGCGTTATGTTTGTTGGCTGAGGAAGCGACCGGAGGAAGCTACCACAAGCCTACAAACATAGCAAAGGGCAAGTAGCATTGAAGTGAAAAGCCTGGCACCGAGCAGCGCCAACTAATGATAAACTATGACAGCGCTGCTTGGGGGCCGCACAAATAACTTTTTGAATGACGACTCCTAATTAAGACTATATGCCAAATTTGGTAAATAAAATTTAAACTGATGAAAATGGACATTTCTACACTTGGAATATTGATATTAATAGGCCTTACCGCCGGTACCCTGGGTGGAATGGTTGGTCTGGGAGGTGGCATTATTCTGATTCCGGCACTGATTATTTTTTTAAAAACGGATCAATTAACCGCTCAGGGAACGAGCATTGCCATTATGCTTCCACCTATTGGTTTATTTGCGGTTTACAACTATTACAAAGCAGGTTATGTAAACATAAAATACGCAGCGGTTATAGCCATTGCATTTATGATTGGAGGTTATTTTGGATCGGGCCTGGCATTAAAAATATCGCCAAACCTGATGCGTAAAATTTTTAGTGTGCTTTTGGTACTGATTGCAGCTAAGATGTTTTTTAGTCCTAAACAAGCCTAAAAATAACCTAAGCCTGGGCCGATTCAAGTTCCTTAATGGCCGAATTAAAATTTATAAATTCTATTTTCTGACACTTTAAATAATCCACCAGCCACATGTACCAATCGAGCCAGGTTTTAAAGGAGTGCGAAAAATAACGATCGTGAAAATCAATGCCAAGGTATTGCAATTGGTGCTCGTGGGCCTTGTCAATTAATTTAATGGTGTTTATTTTGGCCTGTTCTAAATTAAGCGATTGCCAGCTTTTGTAGTTTTCAATAATCCATCCGTCCATTATCTGAAACGGAAATTCCCACATCTCCCCTATTTTGTAGGGATTTTTGTAGGCATGTTCGGTGCTGTCGTAAGTATAACCTGTTTCTGCCAGCAATTGATAGGTTTTTTCGGTATTGCGCACGTAGTGCATGCGTATGCCAAAATTTTGCTGGCCGGTAAGTTTTTCAAAAAGTTGGTATTCATTCAACATCAAACCGGCATTATCAAACTCAATGCCATGCACTGCTATTTCGCATCGTCGGCTTTGCATCTGTTCAATCCACAACATGGCCGCTTCGTTCGAATAATTTAATCCCACACCTTTGTTTACCGCAACAAAAAACGAAGTGGGCACCCCGTTAATGTTGTTAAAGGTGATTAATTCGTCCACATTCTGCCATTTGTTTTTAAAAAAATCGGACCAACGCAGGGTGTATTCGCGCAACGAAATTTTGCCACTGAGCAGTTCCACATGCATGCGGGCCATGTATTTGGGAATAATGGTATCTCTGAAAAGATGCTCCCAAACCGTGATGTGGTCTAAATCGTGCGAAATGATGGCTTTCATGCGGGAAGTTGACCTTTAAGTTTTAATACGGCACTGAGCGAAGGCTTAATTTTTTCGATACAAAAATAAGGCACCAGCTCGCCACCAAATTCTCTGAAATAGCGTTCTATTTTTTCGTTCATCGAGCCTTCAAAATCAAAGTGCGATAATCCCATCTCCTTTGCCTTTAAAATACTTTGCCACATGCAGCTTACGCCTGCTCCGTGGTGTTTGTTTTCCGAATCAAAGACACCAAAAAGGTACATGGACGTGTTGTTTTAAATCGCGCAAAACGAAGCCCCGATTGGCACACCGTTGGCACTCGCAATAA
Source organism: Bacteroidia bacterium (assembly GCA_020846335.1). Lineage (GTDB taxonomy): Bacteria > Bacteroidota > Bacteroidia > B-17B0 > Aurantibacillaceae > Aurantibacillus. Next base: position 1,600 of record JADLED010000312.1, on the reverse strand, counting down.
ACGAATAGGCCGTTTGGGGATTTGAAAAACGGAACAAAATATTTTTAATCACCTCTGTGTTTTTGCCCAAATTGTTGCGCGACAAACTTTTGATGATTAGTTCATACACCTTGTCGAAATTTTGTGTTTCACTGATTTCGAGTTGGTCTTTTTCAGCTTTATTAATGCTTTTGCGTTTTTCGGAAGCCAAATTGTTCCACAGCTCTTCTTTACTTTTACTTAAATCGATGATGTAGGAATAACGGTTGCGCGAGGTATAACCTTTCCAGATAAAGGGCTGAGTATCGATGATGTGCGAAGGTAAATTGAAGTTTTTGTAATCGGCCTTTATGCCGTCGAAATAAACGGCCAGTGTTTCGGCCACCTCTTTATTAAAGGTATTGCGGCCCACCACCGATTCGGAAGGATTGATGTAAAACAAATCGATGTGTGGTGTGTAAGGTGCGCAAATGGCAAAACGAAACAGGGCCTTTTTAAAGGTGTAATACACAAAGCAACCAATCACATCGTTGTTATTATTAAACAGGGCGCATTGCACCAAATTTTCTTCGGGGTAACTGGCTAACCACTGCCGGCTGTTAAACAACACCTTGTGTTTTATCACAAATTGTTGCAATGCCTGGTAGGCTGGCGACTGTTTATTTATTTCTTCTATTTTCAAAACAGTTCGCGCTTTTTAAATTTCAACATCAGTTCCAGTGGCAGTTTGGCTTTGTTTACGGTGTAGTAAGGAAATAGTTCGGGACCAAAACTCCTGAAAAATTTTTCAACGCCCTTTAGCATCGAGCCTTCAAAATCGAAGGTGTGGCAACCCAATTGTTTGGCCTGTTCAATACTTTTTTGAACCAACAAATTGTTTACGCCCTGCACGCCCGAATCTTTTTTAACACCTCCCAATAAATAATAACAGGTGTTTTTGTCATACACACAAAACACCACGCCCAGCAATTCGTTGTTGCGGCGGGCTTCCATGCTGAATGAATTGCTGTTATCAGAAAATTTGGAGAAAATATTTTTTAATTCGCTTTTATAAATGTTAGCTCCGGCTGCCGAAAGGCTGTTTACAAAAAAGGCATTGAGTTCTTCCTTACCAAGTTGGTTTTGTTGAACCTCCACCCCTTCTTTTAGCGCTTTGTTAATGGCATTTCGGTTTTTAGAATCAAAGTTGGAAACAATTTCTTCCAGTGTTTTTGTGAGGCCAATGCGGTAAGTGTAATTGGGCACCACTTTGTATTTTTCCCAAATAAAAGGTTGAAAATCGACCATTTGCGAAGGGAAAGCCAGCACCGTGAGTGCCGGTTTAAGTGCTGTGAAATAGTTACACACTTCGGTCATTACTTCTTTTGAGAAGTTATTGGCCGAGGATTTATTTTTACTATCCGACACAAAAAACAACCCACAGTGCGGTGTGTAAGGCGGAAGTTTTACAAAATTGAAATTGTACTTTTTTGTAAGGAGGTAAAAAAATCCGCCAATAAGTTGGCGCTCGTCTTTATAAATGCCAATGAGTTTAAGCTCATCGCCATACACCGATAGCCATTTAAGAGAGCCGAACACGCCGGTGTGGGGTTCTGCCATCTCAAAAAACTGTTCTTTATTT
>JADLED010000311.1 GCA_020846335.1 Bacteroidia bacterium | reverse complement strand
TTTTTGCATGTTAACTGGCCACACTTTATTTTAAACATGGTAAGCCTTTATGGCTTTGGCATATTTTTGATTGAAGTACTTGGCCCCGTTTATTTTATCCTTACCTACCTATTAAGTTTAATTGGCGGCAGTCTGTTGTCACTACTGGTGCATCGGCAACATGGCGACTATTCGGCAGCCGGGGCTTCGGGTGCAATAAGCGGGATAGTTTTGGCCGTTATTGCTATTTTTCCTCAAATGGAAATTCAATTGTTTTTTGCACCCTTTGGCATACCGGGTTGGGTGTATGCCTTGTTTTATATTGGTATTTCCATTTACGGTATTCGGGCTGCGCGAGGTAATATTGGTCACGATGCGCATTTGGGTGGCGCACTAACGGGTATTATTGTTGCCTGTATTTTTTATCCTGAAGCCTTAACCACCAATTACCTCACCATTGCCTTGATAACTTTACCCATAATTGTTTTTATTTTTTTACTGCTTAAAAACGCCAACCTGTTGGTATTGCCACGTAAATCGCAAGCTAAAGTGATTTATATGGATATAGACGACAAATACAACGAAGAGCGCGCTAACAGGCAGAAAGAACTGGATCGTCTTCTGGATAAAATAGGGCAATACGGCATCGATAGTTTATCCGAAAAAGAAAAACAAAAACTCAAAGAACTTTCCAAATAATGAGAATAAAACCGCATTCTTTAAAAGTACATTGGCATATTTAAGCCTAATAACTAACTTTGCGGCTTAATAACACATTATGTCGCATTTAGTAGCTCCTTCGGTTTTATCGGCCAATTTCGCCAACCTTCAGTCAGATATTGAACTAATTAATAACAGCCAGGCCGATTGGTTTCATGTGGATGTAATGGATGGTGTGTTTGTTCCCAATATTTCGTTTGGATTTCCGGTAATTAAAGCCTTGCAGAAATACGCCAAAAAGCCGCTGGATGTGCATTTAATGATTGTGGAACCCGACCGTTATGCCCAGGCCTTTAAAGACGCCGGCGCTGCTGTACTAAGCGTTCACATAGAAGCCTGCCCGCATTTGCACCGCAGCATTCAAAACATAAAAAATCTGGGCATGAAAGCCGGGGTGGCCATTAATCCACACACCAATGTGAGCCTGCTGGCCGATGTGATTGCCGACATTGATGTGGTGTGCCTTATGAGCGTGAATCCGGGTTTTGGCGGACAGAAGTTTATTGAAAACACCTACGATAAAGTAATCCGCCTCAAACAATTAATTACCGAAAAAAATTCAAAGGCTCTCATCGAAATTGACGGTGGTGTTGACTTAAACAACTACAAAAAACTATTAAGTTGCGGTGCCGATGTTCTGGTGGCAGGCAACACGGTTTTTGGCTCGGCAAATCCGGTGCAAACCATTGCTGCACTTAAAACCGTTTAGGGTGAGAAATTCCGGTAATAGTGTAGAATAACATCGGCTTATTTCCACAACGTGTGGAATAATATCCTCAATCCCACTTCCCGTATTATTGATTTTACCCTGCAAACAGCGATATTGGCTGCTGGCATGGTAATTGCAAAGTATAAAATGTCTATTTACTCAGCATACAGGGAAACGATAGGATTTACCAATCCGAAAAAGTATAAAACGCATTGTGTGAGCTGTTTTTACTTTAGGTAAGTTCTATCGTTCCTTTTTTTTACCTCCTTTACAATTTCCGTTTTCCATTTTGATTTTAATTTGACATGTCCTATATTTGGTAGAGGCTCGTGTACTTTACTTCATTACTCACCTAAAACACACAATTATGGTAATTACCGGATTTGAAAAAATTGAAAAAGAAATGATTCCCGATTTGAGGTTTCCTGCAACTGAAGTATTAAACAACAAAGCCGCCATTGCCGAGCGCGACGAGCAATTAAAAAGAGCGCTCTCTTTGGGCAACCTCGAGCATTCTAAAATTGGTATTTATTTTGAAGATGGCGTTTCTCAAAAAATGGTGGAAACCACCGTGTGGGGTGTTACCGACAAACGCGTGATTTTAAAACAGGGCATTGTGATACCCATTAACCGCATTCACAAAATAAATTTATAGGTAAAAAAAGAGGGCCACCACAAAAGGGGTCACAAAAATAAGGCTGTCAAAACGGTCGAGCGCACCGCCATGCCCCGGCATTAAGTTTCCACTGTCTTTAACACCGGCCTGACGCTTGAGCATGCTTTCCACCAAATCGCCCACGGTGGCTAAAACAGGCACTAACACGCCTAAAATCATCCACGTTTTTTGGTCGCTTTTAACCATGTAATTATTTATTAAAAAGCTGATGCCAAAACTCACCACAACGCCAAACACGGTGCCTTCCCATGTTTTACCGGGCGAGATGCGGGGTATCATTTTGTGTTTGCCAAACAAACTTCCTCCCAAATAAGCAAAGGTATCGTTGCTCCATATTAAAAATATAATCCCCAATAGCCATTCAGGATTATAATTAACCGGTGTTACATAAGAGGGATTGAAAAACACCAGCTGATGCAAAAGGGCAAAAGGCAATACCGCATACATTAAACCTAAAATGGTATAGAGTGCATTTGGTAAAGGATTTTCACGTTTACTAAACATGGCCACTGCCATAATAATAAACACCGAGAGAATCAGAATTCCATGAAAAGTACGAATTGTCCATAAATTAAAAACAGCGTCCTTAGCAAAGTAATTGAATTGCGTGGCCGTAACATACATTAAAAATCCAAGTGCAAACCCTACCATTTTGTAAGGTGCGGCGCCTAACTTTTCCGAAATCTTATAAAACTCGTTCAGCGCCAGAATTGACACCAGGCCAAAAAACAGGGTAAACGAATAGTAATTCCATAACAAACTTCCCACCAGCAACACCACAAACACAGCTCCGCTGAGGCTTCGGGTTAAAAGTGTTTTTACATTAAGCGCCATGCTCTTTTTTTTAATGGGGTAAAAGTAAAACAATTTTGTTGTGTTTTATTAACGTTAAGGTGAAATGCGCATTTTATGGCAGCTCAAAAAAAACAGTACTTTTGCGCCGTGTTTCAACCGGCAGCCTTTATAACCATTTTAATCGGGCTTTTTTCGCTGATTAATCCCCTGAGTGCCCTGCCTGTTTATTTGGGTTTAACCCAGGAATACAGCGAAGAAAACAAACTTAAAACCCTTAAAAAAACCTGCGTTTATATTTTTATTATCTGTATCATTTCTTATTATTTGGGTGTTTATTTGCTCAATTTTTTTGGTATCACCATTCCGGCATTACGTGTGGCAGGTGGCTTAATTATTTTTCGTTCGGGTTGGCAATTGCTTAACCTCAAGCATAAAAAAGAATTGGGCGACAACATGAATGAAGAAGATAAAAAAGAAGACATTTCGTTTTCGCCCTTGGCCATGCCCCTGTTGGCCGGACCAGGCTCCATGTCGTTTTTAATTACGCTGTATTCAGAACGCAGCGACGAACTGAATGCCGCACTAAAACAGGACTTATGGGCCGCCATTGCGATTTTAATTGTGTCGCTATCCATTTATTTTATTTTTAAATATGCCCCGCGTTTAATGAAATACACAGGTAAGGCCGGACTCAACTCCCTGTCGAAAGTAATGGGCTTTATTGTAATTGGCATTGGTATTCAAATGATTATTTCGAGTGTTACCACGGTGCTAAAAACCATATTGATGGAGTTGCACGTGTAATTGCACCATTCTGTTCATCTGCAGGTTCTACTTCCAAATATTATTTTCATGCAATTTTTAAGTTTCAATAATTATTTGGGCACCTTAACGCGTTTTTGCTAATTGCTCTTCCGCTTGCCTTCAGGTACCTATCAGAAATCGCTTTGACCAAATTAACCTTTGGCCATCAAAATAAATTCCTGGTAAAATTGCCGGATGTTATCGTTAAAATTATCATTGTGAAAAATGGAAATCATTTCGCCATTGTATTTTTTAACCTCGTCAACAATGGGTTGTGCCAGTTCCATTAAACTTTTCTTTTTAATTCCGGAATGACTTAACAGTGTATTTTCTGAAATACAAAATGGATGAATATTCAAGGCACTTACCGCCTCAATATCTAAACTGTACCAGGTGTATGGAAAACAATACGAGGCCCTGAAACCATTGTGGTTGGTGTAACCCATCGAGTAATCCACAAAAATGCCTGCCTGCAGCAAATCCTGGTAGGTTTTTGGAAATTTAAGCATCGAAAAATGTTGCCTGCTCATGTAAATGATGCGGTGCGTAATGTTGGATAGCCGGCTGATTTCTACTTTGAGTTGACGCAAGTTATTGTTTGAACCGAAAGACGGGTGAATGCCCACACTTGAGTAATCGCCCAAATGTTTTATTAAGGACTGAAAGCGCAAATCAGAAGCAGAATGGTTTTTATCATTAGGCCCATAATCGCCCAGTAAAAAGAAATAAATGGCCTTTACCCCACTCTCTTTGTTGGTTTTAATTAAAAAGTCGTAACAATCAAAAGGGTCTTTGGCGCGGTTTAAAATTATGCGCAAACGCTCTTTCATTTTAGAAAGACTGCGGTCAGAAATAAATCCGGCAAGCGTTCTCACAAAACCCTTGTGTTTGTATTTGTAAACGCTGTCAATATCGATACTGGAAAGAAAACTGTAATCTTTTTGAACGAATTTAAGTTGGGGATAGTTTTGTTGGAGCTGTTTTTTTAATTCTTCCAGCCACAAGTTTACCAAAGGTTGTTCAATAAAATCGTACTGATAGGCCAAACTTGAACTGTAGTGAAAACGGTTATTGGCATCGGTTTTGTGCGGCAAATATTCCTCGTAGCGGCTTATTAGCCAAAAGGCGGCGCCCAGCAAATCGAAAGGAATGGTGGAGGCTGTGGTTTTAAAAAAAAGTTTATGAAAGGCCGGGTGCGAATTTACTTCCAAATGGTAATCGCGAATGCCATGATCGAATAAAATGCTGTGGGGTTTTATCTTAATCACATTTTCAAAAGCGCGTTCCGAATAATTAATCCGGGCTGTGACAGTGCTATCAAATTTTTGAACATCGTTGGTAATTTCAAAATCCAGACCCAGGCCACCGCTTAACAGAGTTTTAAGAATATAATTTAAACGGTTACTGCTTTTAGCCGAATATATTAAGATGGAATTGATACACCTAAATTATAAAAGCAGGCGTTAAAAATAAACCACCCTCACAAAAGTTATTGAAGGAGCGGTGTTAGCAGAATTAATGCAAACAAGCCACACTAAAAAACCTTTTAAATAAACAATTATAAACGAATTAAACCCTCAGATAAGGCAAAAACACAATCAGCGCCACCACCACCGACACTATGGCCGCCACCAGCACGGCCGCAGCAGCCACGTCTTTAATGTATTTAACGTGTTGGTTTTGTTGCGGCACCAGTTTGTTACAAAGTCGTTCAACTGCCGAGTTTATCAACTCCAGCGAAATAACCAAAGCCATACAAAGACATAGTGCCAACCATTCGTAATGTGTTACCGAAAAATAAAAACCCGCACTTACCGCAACTATGGCAGCAAGCACATGTATTTTTAAATGTGTTTCGTGCTTAAAGGCCTGCCACAAACCCGAAAAGGCATGAGCAAAGGCTTTGGCACGATTGCTAAGGAAGCTGGTGTGGTTGTTGTGTGACATGATGCTTTAAGGATTCGTAAATGCCAAAGATTAAATATAGAAAAATTGTAAACGTAAATGTGATGGCCAGTGTTTCTCTGCAATAATACGCATCAAAAACCGAATTGTACATGAGTTTAAACAGGTTATCGGGTTGCGAAACAAGGTCCCAACTATTTAGCCGCAAATACCTTCCCAAATAAATGCCGTAACCATTGGCTAAAAAGAGCCAGATTTTAAGTGCTGTAACGGTGGTTTTGTGCTTAAAATTATTTTCAAAAATGCGTAACAACCTTGCGGTGGTCATCACAAACAGAATCAGTCCCAACAAGGCAAAACTCAGTATCAGAATTAAATCGTACCATTGCGGTGCCGCCATGTTTTTGCGCAAATGAAACAAATCGGTGAGCATATACGGGGCGTTGGGTAAAAACAAAATGCTGCCAAGTACCAAAACCAACTTTTGCCCGGGAAGTGTTGCGTCATCGTATTTTCTGATTAAAAGGTAAGGCACAAGGGCCAAAAACAAATTCCAATATAAAAAGGTAAAGGTAAATTCCCCGGTTTTCAGAAGGCGAATCAGCACCAGTAACACACAAAAAATAATCAGTTGCACTATATGTTTTCGCCACATGTTACTTTACCGCTTTAAAATTTTTAATACTTGTCATTACTCTTGCATCATTGGTGTTATAGCTCCGCCAATCTCCCTTGTAATTCGTTAAATAAGCCTTAACCTTTTGCGACAATTTTTGTCTGAAATCGAGTTGATAGGAAGTGGCATAATACCGCTCGTAGGTTTTGGTGGCATTGTTGCTTATCTTTTCAAAGTCAGGATTGTTAATCAGCCTTAGCAGTTCAGGAATGTTGGCATCCGACAAACTGAGCAAGTAAAAATAATCCACATCGTATTTACTTTTAGTTTGTAAATTGTAATTGGTAATTACACGGTCCCAGCCTAACAAACCGCTTAACACCAGCACCAATTGCCAGGCAGCCAGATTATTTTTTATTAAATACCAATTGCTTTTGCCTTTAAGCAGTTTAATCACCAAAATACAAAGCCCTACGGTGGCAAGCAACAACCACACATACACGCCAATGCGTTTATACGTAAGACTGTATTCCACAATGTACCAGTTGTTTCTAACCAGTGTGGAGCCCAGCATCAGCAGGTTTTGTGCCACCCATAAATACGAGAGCAGTTTTAATGTTTTACTGTGTTTCACGTTTCGGTAATCTTTGCGGTATAAATACATCATCAGGCTTACGGCCAACACAATTGAAAAGATAATGGCTCCCACGCCATCGTGAACAAAATCAGAGTGACTGACATTTTTAGGCAAACTGCCGCTAAACCAAATGGTGCTAACATCGCCCACATTTAAAATAACCAACATCACATTAAGCAGGGCAAACAAAAGTGTTCCGGCAAGTTGTTCGGCTTCAAAGCGCAGAGGTTTATCTTCCAAGGGTTCAGCGGTGTTTGCCGGCAGTTCTTGTTCCCAGTGTGCGATGTCGGTAATTTGTTTGTGATACAACAGGGCATACACACAAAAAAATCCTACCGCGGTAAACAGCAGCCATTGCCAACTAATAAAATCAAGATTTATCCATTTGGTGTTTTCGGCAAATAATGGATTGGATTGTTTATAAATGAAAAAGAAAAAAACGCTGAGCAAACTCACAGCCAGCCAGGTGTAAATCATGTAACCTCTTTTCACTTTAAGCACACCACTGCTTTCGGCACTGCGGTTTATGGCATCCACAGTGGCATGTATCCAAACACCTACCAAAGAATAAACCGAAAATAAAAACGAAAATATGACCGAGGTGTTGGTATTAAAACTACGGCCCGATAATATCAACAGACTTACAATGTTGGCAGTTACCGAAAGTGAATTGCCATGCAGCAACACCGCCACACCACTAATAAGGCACAAAATAGCACTAACAACCCAGCCACGCTGCCGCCACAACTCTTTGTTTTTTAGGAGGTACAAGATCATTACCACCAGGTTGAACAATAAAAAATTTAATCCGGGATTTTGCTGATAAAACAAAAAACTGTAGGCGGCTGTTCCGCTGAGAAGAAGATAATCGTTGGTTTTCATTTTTGATTTGATTTTAAACTATTAATAACTAAAGAAGCTACCATGAGGCCAAAGCCACAGAAAAAAAGCGGGGAATTAAATTGCTGAGGGACATAGGTCCTGAGTTCCGAAAAAAGTTCTTGCCCCGAAAACACTGACCATGTTTGGTGCGATTGCATAACATAGTCCCACATAAAAGCCAACATGCACAACAGCACGCCGCTGAGCATGAGCCACCACTGGGTTCTGGTGATTTTAAACGCCGGGTTATGTTCAGTTTTAAAAATTATGTAAACCGAACCAAAAATCATTAATACAGATAGTAATATGGGCGACCACACAGGCCCCACCCAGGGCACCGGAATAAGAAACAAAATGTCCCAGGTAAACAACGACTCCGGCCAGGCCAGGGTAACCACTAAAAAAACGTAATAAAACAAGTCCCAAATTGCAAAGGCCAGCACAAAAAAGGCAAAGCGCTGAAGCCTGTTTTTTCCGGCCAGGTAACCGCAACCAATGAGCATAATCACCGTAGCGGCTTCGCGAAAAAATTCAACCCTTGCAATAAAAGGAGGTATGCCCTTGAGTGGAAAGCTAAATCCATCAGGATAATACAGGGCGCGAAGATAAACCACCACCGAGGTTTCGAGGTAGCCCATGGCAATGGCAAACAGGCTTAACCAAAGTATTTTTTTAATGTGTGCTGGCATTGGCTTGTTTTTCTAAACGGTTAATACTTTTGTAGAGGTAATACAATACCAAAATGCCTCCCACCCCAAAACAACAATCAATAATCTGGTGAAAAAACGGGATGCCACGAATTGGCCCGCAAATAAAGGCCAGAGGAAACACCGCCAAACAGGCAGCCATGCCCACCAACACATTGGCCTTGTACCTTACCGGATGCAAATAAACCGGTACAAAAAATAAGGCAATAATAATGTGTGCGAAGGCCAGCCAGTCGGTACCATACAGCACCACATCGGGTGTGGCATTAATGGCGTCGTACACCTGCTCTATCCATTGTCCCAGGTGTTGCGGAAACGTGTGTTTGTGTTGCATTAAAAATGCCATTTCGGTGCGTAACGGAAAGGCTGTGACACCACTCAATACCAGCAGTGTTACAAAAGCCAACAGGATGATTCTTACTTTTTTCATGGTTTTGTTTTTTTTTATATATTTAAAAGCGCTTTGCATTTCAAAGTAATAGGGCAAAAAAAAGGGTTTATATCTTTTTAATTAATTTTTCAAGGGCATCTAGGTGGTCTTCAAAGGCTTTAACACCGGCTTTGGTGGCACTGTATGTGGTAGAAGTTTTTTTACCCACAAACTCTTTTTTAATGTGGATAAAACCTTCGCGTTCGAGTGCTGCCGAATGGCTGGCCAAATTGCCATCCGTCACATCCAGCAAATCCTTCAGGGTATTAAAATCAATACTGTCGTTTACCATCAACACACTCATAATGCCCAACCTCACCCTGCTTTCGAAGGCTTTGTGCAATTTATGTATGTTGGGATTCATCATCTTTTAAGAATTTCTTTCGTATTTAAACCACATAATGGTGCCGTAAACAATGTGCATTAAACCAAAACCTATGGCCCAAAATACCAAACCATAACCCGGATAAAAACAGGCCACCAAACCCAGCAACACTTCAATAATACCAAGATAACGAATGTCGTGAAGGGTGTATTTACTGGCATTTACAAGAGCCAGTCCGTAAAAAATAAGCATGGAAGGACCAACCAGATAAAGCCTCTCGTCGCCGTGATAAATCATGGCCAGGCAAAAAAATCCACCGGCGGCCAGAGGAATAAACATGTTTATTACCAGGCGCAAAGCCGTGTGATCGAACAGCGATTGCCCTGTTTTTTTGGCGCGGCGGGCCGAAAGAACAAGTGCTGTGGCAATGGAAAGTATTAACACACCGGCGCAAATTAAAATGCAATGCACCATTAATCGGATGTAGGCATTCCGATCCGGCGCGTCGGTCATACACATCATCTTCAGGTATTCGCCAATAACAAGGTTACCGAGATAAGACCCAACAAGGGCATACAGTCCTGCAAAAATTCCCGACAGGCCGCTGAGTGACAGAAAGCGGTTGGACTGTTTCATCATTTGCCGAATGT
>JADLED010000310.1 GCA_020846335.1 Bacteroidia bacterium | reverse complement strand
GCTCGAATAGCGGGCCATTTCAGAAGTAGCAATTTCACTTTTTTCGCTCAGGTTTTTATCATTTTTAAATTTCTGCAGGTCGTTTTCAGTATCGCGCAGATCGTTGTATACGTCGCCCAGTTTTTCGTTAATAAACTCCAGAATTTTTCGCGAACTCTCGCTCTTGAGCTCCACATCGTAGTCCTTAAACTCTTCGGTAATGGCGTTTACAATGTCGGTGGCCTTGGTGGCGTTAACGTCTTTTACCTTCACCAGCACGGTTTTGGCCAGTTCACTTTGCACCCGCACCTCCAGCTTGCTCTGCAGACCTTGTGTTACCGCGTTGTTATCGGCCACGGTAAAATAAAAGGCCTTGTTTTCTTTTAATATTTGTTTTATTTGGCCGGCACTTAATTTTTGATTCACGTAAATGTTCACATCATAATCTGCCAGCTTTAACCATTCGTTGTTGGTAAAGGCCGTGCTTGTTTTACCGGCTTTAATAACACCACCTGTTAAATCCTTATTAATTTCTACATAAATTTTTTGACCATAAACCGAAGGGTTGCGTGGATTAATTTTAATAAAGTAAGGCGAGAGGTTATAAAGCTCGTTGTTTTTAAAAGTGCCTTCACTAAAATAGTTCACGTTAATTTCGAGTTTTTCTACCACCCGTTTTAAAAACACCTTCGATTTTATTTGCTCAATGGCTTCGGCAAGCACGTTGTTGTTTTCGCCCTGACTCGAAAATTTTAAAATGTCGCCGGCTTTGTTTTCGTCTTTAATCTGCAACACCGCTTTCGATTCGTAATTGGGTTGCGAGTAGCGCAAATAAATAAAGGCAGTAAAAAAAGAAATAAGAAAAAACAGAATAATGTAATAGCGGCTTTTGTTAAACAGAAAAGCCATTACCCCAATGTCTATACCATTGTTAAACTTTTCGGTAATGTCTTTGAGCTGATTGTTATTTGAATCTACCTGCGGATTAAACATTCGGTTGCGCGATTATTTGTTTACCAAGCGTGAGAATTGGTAGAGGATTAAAAAACTGGTGGCCAGGGTAATAATGGGGGCTATTTCGCGACTAACGGTGGCCAGTGGTTTGTAGCGTGGCTCCACATAAATAATATCGCCGGCCTGCACAATGCTTTGCCCAACACTAATGCCTTTAATGTCGGATAAATCTAAAAGGTAAACCAGCGGCTTTTGGTTGGGGTCGGGATTGGCACGAATTAATTTAACCTTGTAGGCCTTGCCATCTTCCACAATGCCACCGGCAAGTGCAATACTTTCGAGCACCGAGGTATTGTTGTTGGCAATGGGTATTACCCTTGCAGCAGCGCCATTGCCCGGAAAAACAATTACCCGTTTGTTGTTTACTTTTAGGTTGATGTAGGGATCGATGTAAAACTCGCTGAATTTTTGCTCCATTAATTGTTCTGCTTCACGGGTGGCAAGGCCCGCCACATGCAGCCTTCCCAACAATGGCATTTTGGCAAAGCCGTCGCTTTCCACCACGGTTTCCAGTTCAGAGCGGATGGACCCGCCGGTGTTTTTGGTTAAATCTTCGAGCAAACGCGAACCGTTGTTGGTATTGAGTTTGTACAACAAAATATCGTTCACAGCAATTTTATAATCGTTTTTGCTTAACGAATCCACCAGCTTATCGTAGGTAAAATCCTTGGGGGTTTTAAGCATCAGGTTCGACCTGAATACCTTGCAGGATGACAACAAAATGGCAGTGGTAAAAAGTATAAAGAGGTAACGCATAGCTATAGGCAAATATATTGATATTTAGTGGTTTATAAAAATTCTGTTCAATTCTGCGATGGATATTCAATCCGCGCATGGTAAATGTTCATGAGCCGTTTTTTAAATATTTTTTTAATTGTGGTAATGTCCTTAAAGGTAATGTCGGAATTAATAAACTGGTTGTGATTAATTTTATAATCAATGATGTTATCCACCAAATCGTTAATGGCCATGGCATCGTGCTTTTTTAGGCTTCGCGAAGCAGCCTCCACCCCATCGGCAATCATTAGCACAGCGGTTTCTTTACTAAAAGGAATGGGACCCGGGTAGCGAAACTGATTTTCTTCGCTGGCCGAATGCGACCCTTGTTGTTTAAACAAATGCAAAAAGTAGGTTACTGAGGTAGTACCATGGTGCGTACGAATAAAATCGATAATGGGTTCGGGTAATTTGTGTTTTTTTGCCAGTTCAATTCCTTCAATTACATGGTTGATAATAATTTTGGCGCTTTCGAGCGGTTCAATTTCCTGATGCGGACTAAAACCATTGGCCTGATTCTCGGTAAAAAAATAAGGGTTTTCGAGTTTTCCAATATCGTGATACATGGCCCCTGCCCTTACCAATAACGAATTGCCACCAATGTAAAAAATAGCTTCTTCGGCCAGGTTGGCCACCTGCAAACTGTGCTGAAAAGTGCCCGGCACCTCTTTGGATAATTTGCGCAACAGCGGATGATTGAGGTCGCACAACTCCAGCAATTTAAAATCTGAAATAAATCCAAAAAAGCGCTCGGTTAAAAAAATGAGTGGATAAGCCAGTAATACCAATACCGAACTGATAACAAATGGCAGGTACGAACTCAGCTTTTTTATGGTTTGCGCAGTTCCAAATCCGTATTGATACGACACAAAGATTACCACGTAAAACACGAACACCAATGCCGCGGCGTTTAATATCTGCTGGCGTTTGCGCATTTCGGCCACCGAAAACAGGGTGCCAATTCCGGGCAACAATTCCAGAAAAATAAACTCCAGTTTGTCGGGCATAAAAAAACTGCAACACAACACAATCATTAAATAGGTGAACAGGGCGGTTCTGCCATCAAAAAACACCCTTACCAAAATTGGTACCAGAGCAAATGGCAGGGCATAAATCATTAAACCATACCTGTAAAAAAAATAAGTTCCAAAAACGGACAACAACAATAACAGAAACAAAAAGGCCACCTGTTTATTTTGCCCAAAAATAGAGGTTCTGAAAAAAGCCAGAAATACCAGCAAGACCAGGCAAAGAATAAATGTAAGCGACCACTTAGCAGCAAATTTAAGCGGACTTTGTGCCGGCTGATTATTGCGTTGCAAAAAATAACGGTTTATTAAAAAGCGCTTGTTATTGGTAAGTGCCTCGCCCTGCCGCACCAGCATTTGCCCACTGCGGATCACATTTTTGTAAACCGAAATCTGGGCGTTGTGCGAATTAATATAAAACTCTGTTTGCTGGCGGTTTTGGCGGTAATTAATGGCCAGGTAATCGATAAAGTTGATGGGTGTTTTTTCTTTAGCCAGTATGCTTTCTATGTAAGCTGCGGCTGTTTGCACGGTATAAAAATCAAAATACACCGCCGGTTCGGCGTAGTTGCCATGGCTCACAAACATGGTTTTGTTTTGCATGTCGAGGTCGGGCACCTCAATTACCCCACGGCTGTAAACAGTGTCGAACACTGCTTTAATGTTAGCTTCTAGGGCGGCGTGGCTGCTTTTATTTTTTTCGAGGGCTTTTAGTTTGGCATCGCGTTCGGTGTTGTTTAATTCAAAAAATACAGGGGCGTTGGTTTTTATCAGTTCCTTTTCGGCTTTAATTTCAGCATCGCTTTTTTTAATAAACAGGTCCTGCTCCACAAACAAATCGGCGTGCGGCCAAACGGGTGTAAAGGCGTCCACCTTATGCCCCATAACTGTTTTTTCGGGCAACATTAGTGCCAGCAGGCAAGAGCACACTGCCACCAGCAGCAACTTAAAAATAAGGTTGTGCTTTGCCCGGATGAAGGAAAGTAAATTCACTATACAAAGAAAAGATTAAAGGCTTCACAAAACTCAACAACAGACCTGTGTTTTAAACAGGGCACGTTTAATACCCGAACTACTGATAAATGCCAAAAACCACGGGTATTTTATGCAGAAAGGGTTTTGGCAGGCGTTTCCATTCCTGCACGGTTTTACTAAGCAGTTGTTGCCTGGCCGAGTTAATGTTTATGCCCATAAATAAACGCGTGTTGGCATTCAGCACTTCGAGCAGGTTGTCGAACATGGCCTCGTTGCGATAAGGTGTTTCTATAAAAAACTGCGCCTGTTTTTGTTTAATGGCCATTGTTTCGAGCTCCCTCAGTCGTTTGCTTCGCTGCACTTTATCAATTGGCAAATAACCCACAAACGCAAAATTTTGTCCGTTGAAGCCACTGGCCATAATGCTCATTACAATAGAGCTAGGCCCAACAAGTGGCTGCACAGGTATGTTTTTTTGATGGGCCAAAGCCACTACTTCGGCTCCTGGGTCAGCAATACCGGGGCATCCTGCATCGCTCATCAATCCCACATCCTGCCCACTCAGCAAGGGTTTTATTAAAGCCAGCACATCATTGTTTTTTGTGTGTTCGTTTAATAATAAAATTTCGGCTTCTTCTATTTTAGGATACTTAAATGTTTTTAAAAAGCGACGGGCGGTTTTGGCATCTTCTGCAATAAACAGTTTGAGGCGGCTCACCACCTCCAGATTGTAGGCCGGAATGTGCAGTAACTGGTATTCTTCGCCAATGGGAACGGGTATAAGGTATAATTTTCCGGTGCTGCTCATGCTGTAATATTAGCTAAAATTATTGTTACTTTGTGCCAGCAAAAACAACAACATGTTGGGACTTAAATTAGAAACCGACCCACGCTGGATAAACATTGCAGAAAAAAATCTGGAAGAAGTTTTAACCGACCATGCCTGGTGCGAACAAAAAGCGGCCAGCAACGCCATTAGCATTGTGGTGGGTTGGCCCGAACATACCGATTTGGTGGATTCGATGCTTGCTATTGCCAAAGAAGAATTGCTGCACTTTGAAATGGTGCACGACAAAATTAAAGAGCGCGGTTACAAACTGGGCTTTGAACGCAAGGACGATTACGTAAACGATATTTATAAATTTATGCGCAAGGGGCACAAACGGCATTTTGTGTTGATTGACCGTTTGCTTTTTGCAGCCATGATTGAAGCCCGCAGTTGCGAACGTTTTAAGCTGCTGTCGGAAAATGTGAAAGACGAGGATTTAAGAACTTTTTACCGCGACCTGATGGTGAGTGAGGCCGGACACTATACCACCTTTTTAGGTTTTGCCCGAAAATACGGCAACCAATACGAAGACGTGAATGCCCGCTGGCAACAATGGCTGGACTTTGAAGCCAATGTGATGAAAGACTACGGAAAATCGGAAACCATACACGGATAATTGCGCGCCTACAAAAACATACTGATTATTCAAACTGCTTTTATTGGTGATGCCATTTTAGCTTCGAGTTTGCTTGAAAAACTTCATGCTGAATTTCCGGAGGCGCAACTGAGTATTTTAGTGCGAAAAGGAAACGAGGGAATTTATCACCAGCATCCGTTTTTAAAAGAGGTGTTGGTTTGGGATAAAACACAAAACAAAATGAAACACCTGTGGCAACTTTTATTTCGGGTACGTAAAAACAGGTACGATTGTGTGATTAACTGCCACCGCTTTGCAAGTTCGGGTGTTATTACCGGATTTTCGGGAGCCTTGCACAGCGCGGGATACAAACAAAATCCCTTTTCGTTTTTGTTTAATTTTAATGTAAAACACATTATTGGCGATGGCCGTCACGAAACCGAACGCTACGCCCAACTGGTGGAGGATTTTGCCGGACCAAAGGTTTATAAACCCCGCCTCTACCCTTCCGCGGCTGACTTTGAGAAGGTGAAGAACTACCAACAACACTCTTATGTTTGTATGGCGCCCGCATCGGTGTGGTTTACCAAACAGTTGCCCGAAAAGAAATGGACAGAGCTGTGCAACAAAACCGAAAATACTCTCACCATTTATTTGTTGGGTGCGCCCGGCGATGTGGCATTGTGTGAACGCATAAAAAACACTGTCCCAAATAAAAACGTGGTGGTGTTGGCCGGTAAGCTCAACCTGCTCGAATCTTGTGCCTTAATGAGCAACGCCAATATGAATTATGTAAACGACAGTGCCCCTTTGCATTTGGCTTCGGCAGTAAATGCCCCGGTTACAGCATTTTTTGTTTCAACGGTGCCTGCCTTTGGTTTTGGGCCTTTGTCAGACAACTCACAGGTTAAAGAAGTACATGGTTTGGATTGCCGCCCATGTGGCTTGCATGGATTTAAAGCCTGTCCCAAGCAGCATTTTAAATGTGGAGAAAACATGGTGCTGTAATTTCTCCCGTTAAACTCTTTTCAAAATATTTTTTGTAAAACAGGTTACTCACCCTTCTACTCCGCTCAGGGTTCGACTCCACGTAACCCGGTCGCTGAGCCTGTCGAAGCACCGGTTGCTGAACAAAATAACAACCCGGTTGCTGAGCTTGTCGAAGCACCGGTTGCTGAACAAAATAACAACAAGGTTGCTGAGCCTGTCGAAGCACCGGTTGCTGAACAAAATAACAACCTGGTTGCTGAGCCTGTCGAAGCACCGGTTGCTGAACAAAATAACAACCTGGTTGCTGAGCCTGTCGAAGCACCGGTTACCAAATCAAAATTCCATTTTACTTATCAAATAAATTACTCTTTAATTGCCAATGACTGAATTTTAGTTCTTTTACGAATTCACTCAACAGTATTCTGGCTTTTTTACTGTAGCCTATGGCATAGCAGGTTTTACACAAATCGGTTTTATGCGTGTGTTGCGCCGCAATAAAGGGTTTGGATTGGTGATAGTTACAGGCCAGACAAATACTGATGTGCCCGACTATCTTTCCCTTTTTGTAAAAAACAATTCCAAGATGAGGTTCAAAACAAGCCGCAGTTATACCTCCGTAAGATTTTTTATCGCCCAAAATGGCATTTAATCTTTTAACCTGAATCCCGCTTAATTCACTTTGCTTTAGAATTTTTCTGCTTTCAATTAACCTGTTATTACCCGAAACAATTTCATTCTCTCCTTCGCCTTTAAAATCATAAGCAATTGCCTTATCATATTTAAGGGTATCAAATGGGTTGGTGTACCTGTCAAGTCCCAAAGCACTTGTGTTTTCATTTTTTAATCCGCAAAAAATAAAAACGACAAACACTGTGGCAAATAATTTTGTTATCCTATTCATATAATGCCTGATTTAATGCCACAAGTTTCTAAATAAAAGCCATCACGCCTGCAATTGCGGCAGAATTGTTTCAACGAATTTATGGTTTTTAATGAAAACAAATTCCATTCAAAACCATTGTTAAAGATAAATCGATTCAACTCCAGATTTAACCATGTGCCAACTGTCAAATATTGTAAAGCCTTGCATTCTAATTAAGCCTGTGGTGTTCATCAAAAATTTTATACATCTCCAATAAATAATTACGGGTTTTAAGATTGGAAGCTTTATCAAGTGCCAAACCGTAGTTGGTGACTTGTTTACCATAATTTCCAAAATCAAGACCCTTCTCGTATCTTCCTTTGGCAAATTCATTTTCAACCACCGTCCATGATGCAAGTTTATTATTCACAAACTGCTGTCGCACATAAACGGTAATTAAATACTCAAACTCATTTTTGGTGTAGGAGCTCGTTTCTGTTTTTTCAACAAAACATTTCAGGTAAAAATCTTCTAAACGAAGCAGGCTGTTTAAAGTGTAATCCAATTGAATGGCTTTATTATCTGAAATAAATTTTTGGAGCTTTACTGAATCCTGTTGTTGGATAATGGCAAAATGTCTTTTAGCAGCTTCTTCACTCTCAAAAGGCAAGCCATGTTGAGCCAAG
>JADLED010000309.1 GCA_020846335.1 Bacteroidia bacterium | reverse complement strand
TGCCTCGCGCCTCGAAAAACTTTATACCAAAGAAGAAATTTTAGCGCTTTATCTCAATAAATACGATTTTTTAAATCAGGCGGTGGGAATTAAATCGGCAGCGCAAATTTATTTTAACCGCGGGCAGGACAGCTTAAAAATTGAACAGGCCGCCATGTTGGTGGGCATGGCCAAAAACTCCTCGTATTTTAATCCGATTCGTTTTGAAGAAAGAACACAACAGAGGCGTAACGTTGTGTTATCGCAAATGGTAAAGTATGGCTATCTTAAAAAAGAAAAATACGATAGTCTGAAAGCTTTGCCTTTGGGCATTTCTTATCATCCCGAAGATCACAATGATGGTTTAGCTACGTACTTCAGAGAATATGTGCGCGATAATTATCTGGCAGACTGGTGTAAAAAACACATAAATCCCGAAACAGGAAAGCCATACAACATTTATAACGACGGCCTTCGGATATTTACCACCATTGACTCGCGCATGCAGCAATATGCCGAAGAGGCTGTGCAGGAACATATGACCGATTTGCAAAAGTTTTTTGAAAAAGATTTGAAAAACAAAAAAAATTCGCCCTTTGCCTATAATGTGAGCAAACAGGAAATTGAAAGCATGATGAACTCTTCGATTAAACGAAGTGAGCGTTACCACGATTTAAAGGAGCAAGGACTAAGTCAAGCAGAGATTCTTAAAACCTTTCATAAACCGGTTGCTATGAAGGTGTATAGTTTGCGTGGAGACATAGACACGGTTTTAACGCCTTACGACAGCATTAAATATTACAAACGCTTTTTACAAACCGGTTTTATGGCCATGGAACCACAAACAGGCTATGTTAAAGCCTGGGTGGGCGGCATCAACCACAAACATTTTAAATACGACCACGTTAAAGTGAGTAAGCGCCAGGTAGGTTCTACTTTTAAAACCTTTGTGTATGCCATGGCCATTCAGGAAGGTTTGTATCCCTGCTACGAACTGCCTTGCGTGAGGACTTGCGTAACAGATGGCAATGGCAAAGAATGGTGTCCGGATAATTCGGGTGGTGATGAGAAGTATGAAAATAAAATGATTACCCTTAAAATGGCCTTAGCGGTTTCTATCAATTATGTGAGTGCCGCCTTGATAAAAAAATACGGCGCCGAAGCGGTGGTAAATCTGGCCAAGCGCATGGGTGTGAGTTCGCCCATGGAAGCGGTACCGGCCATTTGTTTGGGTACTCCGGATATTTCGGTTTTTGAAATGGTGGGCGCCAATGCCACTTTTGCCAACAAGGGCACGTACATTCAACCTACTTTTATTACTCGCATTGAAGATAAAAATGGCAAAGTTCTTGAAGAAATTATTCCTAAAACCGATGAGGTGTTTAATGAAGAAAAGGCCTATGCCATGATACAGCTAATGCGTGGTGTGTGCGATTATGGTACCGGCTCGCGTTTACGTTTCAAGCATAATTTGCGCAATCAGATTGCAGGCAAAACAGGTACCACACAAAACAATGCCGATGGCTGGTTTATTGGTTTAACGCCCGATTTGGCAGCAGGTGCCTGGGTGGGTGGCGAAGACAGAAGTATTCACTTTAACAGCATGGAACATGGGCAGGGTGCCAGCATGGCTTTGCCAATATGGGGTAAATTTTTTGCCAAGGTTTACAACGACAAAACTTTAAAAGTTAGCAAAGCCGATTTCACAAGACCTAAAAATCTGGATCCTAAATTAGATTTGGATTGCAGCAAGGCCGACCCGAAAGATCCGGATTTGATGGACGACGGCAACAATTCACCTTTTGAATAGTTTCAACTTATGAATTTATTTCTTGCCCGGAATAAATACATGGTATTGTTATTGCTGATTTTTATTGTCAGTGAAATTATCGTAAACCCCAGCGGTAATTTTCCTTTAAACGATGACTGGTCGTATGCCAAAACGGTTTTAATTTTTATTAAGGAAGGCGATATTTTTATTGGTACCTGGTGCGCCATGACCCTTGCCAGCCATGTTTTGTGGGGCTTTTTATTTACTAAAATATTCGGGTTCTCGTTTTTATCATTACGTGTTTCCACATTGGTTTCGTCGCTCATTGGTTTATTTGTGCTCAATCAACTGGTTATTAAAATCAGTGGCAATAAACTATTTGCTTTTGCCGCGTGCCTGGTGCTGTTGTTTAATCCTTTGTATTTTAATTTATCGAACACATTTATGACGGATGTGAATTTTAATACCTGGATGTTGCTGGGTTTTTATTTCGCCTGCTTATTTTTTGAACAACGAAAACCCATTTACTTTTTTATGGTGTTTTTTATGTCGATGGTGTTGGTGCTTAACCGTCAGTTTGGTTTAATGTTACCGCTTGGGTTTATGGTGGCCTGTGTTTTTTCGGGTGAACGGAGATGGCTGAACACCGGTTTGGCCTTTGTTGGCGTGCTTTTGGTATTCACGGGCTTTAAATGGTACGAAGCTTATCTGGCGCAGGGTTTACCATCGTGGTCGAGTTATAAATTTTCGGGAAGTATTAAACCCACCGATGGTGAATTGCTTAAAAAAGTGTGGTACTTTATAGAGTTGCGTAGCCTGCCTCTGTTACTCAATTTGCTCATATATGTTTCGCCGCTTTGTTTGCTTTTGCTCAAAGGTGTGAGTAAAAAGTTTTCTACCAAAACAAATGTGTTAATTGCCTTAAGTGTTATAACATTGTGTGTTTACTTATTTTACTCTGTTAATTATCCAACTGGAAATGTATTTAACAATGCCGGTTTGGGACCTGAAACCTTTTCGGGCAACATGACCACACACACTTATCTCGCTTCTTTAGAATGGGCTTTTATGTTTGCAAAACTGGTGCTATCCTCTGTTTCAGGCTTCGTATTGCTGCTTTATCTGGCCTTGTTTATTAAGGAGAGAAAATTAAGAAAGGGCTTACAAGTAAATCCTTTGGTGTTAACGATAGCGTTTTACAGTTTGGGTTATTTGGCTTTGCTTTATTTGTCGGATAGTTTTTTCGACCGCTATTTCATTCCATTAATAAGTTGTTCCATTTTGTTTTTGAGTTTTTTGGTAAAAGAACAAAGTGGTCGCTTAACTGCAGCAATACCATTGCTGCTGGTATTTGCATACGTTTCGGTTTTTGGCACCAAAGATTATTTTACCATGAATGAAAAGCGCTGGGAGGCGGTGGCTTATTTACGCAACGAAAAACAAATTCCACTTGATAAAATAAATGCCGGATTTGAAGTGTGTTGTTGGAACGATGGCATTTACAGTTGGTTTGTGGAATATGATAAAACCGAAAAATACGATTATCTGGTACAATATGAGCCGACAACTTCCTTTACTTTGTTTAAGGAATATGAATTCCAAAGGTACTTTCCGTATAAAAAAGATAAAATCAATATATTTGTGAGAGATAGCATCAATTAATTATGATAAACAGACAAGTAAGCAACGCTGAAGAAGCTTTAAAGGATATTAAAGATGGCATGACCCTGATGGTGGGTGGTTTTGGATTGTGTGGCATACCTGAAAATTGTATTGCCGAACTGGTGCGAAAAGGCACCAAAAACCTTACCTGTATTAGCAACAATGCGGGTGTTGACGATTTTGGTTTGGGATTGCTGTTGCAAACCAAACAAATTAAAAAAATGATTTCGAGCTACGTGGGCGAAAACGACGAGTTTGAACGCCAAATGCTGAGCGGCGAACTGGAAGTGGAACTGGTGCCACAGGGAACCCTTGCCACGCGCTGTATGGCAGCAGGTTATGGCATGCCCGTAATATTTACACCCGCCGGTGTAGGCACCGAAGTGGCCATTGGCAAAGAAACAAGAAGGTTTAGCTACTATGGCGAAGAAAAAGAATACCTGATGGAAAAAGCCTTTGAATCGGATTTTGCCATTGTAAAAGCCTGGAAAGGCGACACTGCCGGCAACTTAATTTACAAAAGCACCGCACGCAATTTTAATCCACTAATGGCTATGGCAGGAAAAATTACCATTGCCGAAGTGGAAGAGCTGGTGCCTGCCGGAGAGCTGGACCCCGACCACATTCACACACCTGGCATTTATGTTCACCGCATTTTTCAGGGCAACACCTACGAAAAACGCATTGAGCAGAGGACGGTGAGGAAGAAGTAATTCCCTTGTACTTATTTTCTATTTTGTTAACCCTTATGCCATGAAAGGACTATCTGGATTTAATGTGAACAGAAGATGGGTTGTTTTTTGTTTCTGTGTAATGGCATTGTTGCACCTAATGATTGTTTTGTTGAATCATTACAATTTTAAAACTTATGCCTATTACTACGT
>JADLED010000308.1 GCA_020846335.1 Bacteroidia bacterium | reverse complement strand
CCTTCACTCTCTTTAGTCCCCTCTTGTCTCTTGAATCTTGTCTCCTGCCTCTCGTCCCTTCAATCCCTTCTGTCCCTTCACTCTCTTTAGTCCCCTCTTGTCTCTTGAATCTTGTCTCCTGCCTCTCGTCCCTTCAATCCCTTCTGTCCCTTCACTCTCTTTAGCACCCTCTTGTCTCTTGAGTCTTGAATCTTGTCTCCTTCCTCTCGTCCCTTCAATCCCTTCTGTCCCTTCACTCTCTTTAGTCCCCTCTTGTCTCCTGAACCTCTACCCCTTCACTAAAAACTTTCCTTCCATTACAGGCACAACAGGGCATTGGTTAGGCGTGAGGCAATACTTTACATCCCGCTCCAAATCCAGCTTTGCAAGGCGGTTGCGGTGCGAAGAATTCGATAAAAACTCGTATAGATTGTATTTGGCTAATTTATACAATTCCATAGCAGCAATGGTTGAATCGCAATTGGAATTAAAATTGTGTTTGTAGATAAGTTCCTGAGCCACTGCACCTGCAAACAAAGTATCTTCCAGATTAAATTTATTTTTCCAGCCGGCACATAAAAATAACACGTCACGTTTCGATTTAACAAGGTATTCCACCACAGCTTCAAGGTTTAAAAAACTACCAATAACTATTTTACTTGCCGATTTGGCAGCCTCAATGGCCTGTGTGCCGTTGGTTGTGGTAATGGCAATGGTTTTACCTTTTACTTTGGCATTCATGTATCCAAAAGGACTGTTACCCAAATCAAAACCTTCCATCATTTCGCCATTGCGCTCAGCGGCTACCATAAATCCATTTTTACGGTACTCTACGGCTTCCTCCACCGTGGCTACCGGTATCATCCTCGACACGCCATTGTAAAACGCTGTGGTGATGGCCGATGTGGCCCTTAGTACATCAATTACCACCACAATCGACTCCGAATTATGAAACAGAGGGTAAGACTGTGGGCTGTAACAAACTTCAATATTCATAGTTTTTGCATATTAACCGCTTGGGTGGGCTTAATTCCATTGGTTTTGCCAAACAAACATAACATTTTTATTTAAGTTTTAAAATACAAAATAGCTGCTTTGGCTCAGGCAGGGCGTGGAAACGACAAAACCACAAAAAATAAAGACCAAACTCAGACAAAGTCATTTTGTTCACTAAAAAAAACATAAATTTAAAGCATGATTGATTTTATCAAATCGCGGGTTAAAAACTCCATTGATCTTAAAACAGAATTGTTGAACAACACAGCATTGCTTTCAACGGTTGACACTGTGGTTAATGACATTGTGCATTGTTACAAAAACGGCGGCAAGGTTCTTTGGTGCGGCAATGGTGGCAGCGCTGCCGATTCGCAACACCTGGCAGCAGAACTAAGCGGCAGGTTTTATTACGACCGTGCCCCCCTTTTTTCAGAAGCTTTGCATGTTAATACCAGCTATACCACCGCTGGAGCCAACGATTACAGCTACGATGTAATTTACAGCCGTTTGGTGGAAGCCATGTGCAAAAAAGGCGATGTGTTGATTGGCCTGAGCACCAGCGGCAACAGCGCCAATGTGCTAAAAGCATTTGAAAAAGCAAACAGCATGGGTGTGATTACCGTTGGATTTACGGGACAAACAGGAGGAAAAATGAAAGATATTTCAAAATACCTTGTTAACATCCCAAGTACCGATACACCGCGCATTCAGGAGTGCCACATGTTATTGGGCCATACCATTTGCGAAATGGTGGAAATTGCACTCTTTCCAAAAAAGTAATTGAGCGAATGATTGATACCGCACTGATATTGGCCGGAGGCTTTGGAACCCGTTTGCAAACAGTGGTAAGCGATTTACCAAAACCAATGGCTCCAATTAATGGCGAACCTTTTCTGAATTACCAACTCCGCTACCTGAAACATTATGGTATAAAAAAAGTGGTACTGTCGCTTGGATATTTGCACCAAAAAATTGAAAACCATTACCAACAAAGTTTTGAAGGCATAAGCGTGCATTATGTAATAGAAGAACACCCACTGGGTACCGGCGGCGGCATTCGTTTGGCCATGGAAAAGTGCAATTCCGAATTTGTGTTTGCACTTAATGGCGACTCCTTTTTTGATGTAAATCTGATTGATTTTTACAATCAGCACAAACAATCAGAGGCAGATGTTTCTTTGGCTTTGCGCGAAGTAGAAGACGCGGCACGCTACGGTACTATTGTTACCAATACACAGCACAAAATTATTTCGTTTAAAGAAAAATCGGGGCAATTTGCTGCGGGTACCATTAACGCCGGTGTTTATATTCTGAATACACAAACTTTTTTAAAAGAAACCAACGCAAATACCAACTTTTCAATTGAAAAAGATTTTTTTGAAAAGAAACTCAACGAACTTAAACTCTGCGGCTTTAAGGCCGATGGATATTTTATTGATATAGGCATACCCGAAGATTATAGCAAGGCACAACATGACTTTAAAGAGTTTAAATACCGATAAAAGCTGGACATTGTTTCTGGACCGCGATGGCGTTATCAATAAAAAACTGGATAACGACTACGTGAAACACTGGATAGAATTTGAATTTGTGGAAGGTGCATTTATGGCCTTACGCAAATTGAGCACTGTGTTCGGAAAAATTGTGGTGGTAACCAATCAGCAGGGCATTGGCAAGCGACTTTACCGTACCGAAGACCTTGAGCTCATACACAAAAACATGCAATACGAAATTGCCTACCATGGCGGGAGAATTGATTCGGTTTATTTTTCACCTCATCTTCATTCAGAAAACCACCCTACCCGCAAACCCGGAATTGGCATGGCTTTACAGGCTAAAGAACAACACCCTGAAATTAATTTCGAAAAAAGCATAGTAGTGGGTGATAGCATGAGCGACATGGAATTTGGAAGAAAAGCCGGAATGAAAACTGTTTTTATTTCCGAAACAAAAAAAACTGACCCCTTAATAGATTATAATTTTAGTTCTTTGTACGATTTTTCAGAAGCGCTGTGAGTTTAAAAATTTCCATCATCACCATTACCTATAATTCGGCAGCCACGCTCGAACACACGCTTCTTTCGGTTATCGGACAAACGTATAACAACATCGAATACATTATTATCGACGGGCAATCTACCGATGATACACTTAAACTGGTGGAAAAATACCGTAGCAAAATTAGTACCGTTATCTCCGAAAAAGACAATGGACTTTACGATGCCCTGAATAAAGGCATTGAACAGGCTACCGGCGATGTTATCGGAATTATTCACTCCGACGATTTTTACATTACCAACACGGTTATCGAAAAATATGCCGAGGTGTTTACACAAACAAATTGTGAGGCCGTTTACTCCAATTTGTATTATGTGGATAAAAATAATCCCAACAAAATTATTCGTACCTGGAAAAGTGGAAACTACTCACACGGTGCATTTTTAAACGGCTGGATGCCACCGCACCCAACTTTTTTTGTAAGAAAAGAATTGTATAAACGTTTGGGCAAATTTAATGTTGAATTTAAAAGTGCTGCCGATTACGAATTAATGCTTCGGTTTATACATAAAAACAAAATACGGCTTTCGTATCTGGATATGTTTACTGTTAACATGCGCGTGGGCGGAAAAAGCAATGTGAGTGTGCAAAACCGTGTTAATGCCAATCTGGAAGACCGCAAAGCATGGGAAATAAACGGACTTAAACCAAGGTTTTACACCTTGTATCTAAAACCGTTACGTAAAATTTTTCAGTTTTTCGGAAAATAACTCTATCGCTGCTTATTCCTTTACCACCTTTACCGAATGAATTATGCGGCCTGAATTGTCGGTAATACTCAGGATATACAAGCCATTGGCGTAAGATGTAAATTGCAGTATTTCTTCCTCCCTTGTTAATTCCCTTTCAATCAGTTTTCTTCCGCTAATGTCGTATAAACTGGCAAAAAGTGTTTGTGGTAGGGCTCCGGTTCTAATGCTCAAACTGTTTTTAACCGGGTTTGGAAACACTGATATAGACGAAATACCTTTTGCTGACACTAAGCCTTCACACAAGTCCACCTTCAGCAAAAGACTGTCGCTATTCAAGCAACCATTTGAGGTATAACTGTATTTGATGTAATAATTGCCTGTTCCGGTAGCTGGTGAAAAATTATTGCCGCTTATTCCGGTGCCACTTAATACGCCACCTGCAGGATTAGCCTGAATGGGCACTAAGTCATCACTTAAACAAACCACAGTTGAAGCTGCTGTAACCGTTGGCTGAGTGGCTGGTGTAATGCTTACTGTTACCGGAATTCGCTGGCTGGAGCAATCGGCTTTTGTTACTTTCCAGTTGTAAAACCAGTAATAATAGGCAGAACCGGCACTGGAACCAATAATGTTCAAATATCCTCCAACATTGTAGGGATAAGCAGTTCCGGAATTTGAACGGTAAAGATTAGAAGCCAACGAAGCATTGAGTCCGAGCTGAAAGTTGGTACCCGGCAATACATTAAAATTTAAAACAACCGTATTGATTCCGACGCTCAAATTGCTCGTTATTGAGTTTAGAACAACCCCCGAGGCATTTCTTAATTCAACAATCTGATTGCCTGCCGCCTGTGCGTTTACTTCCACTGAGTTAATGATGCAGGTTTGACTCACATCAAAATTGAGCCATTGGGCATTGTTATTTAAAAACCCACCTCCTGAGATACTTGTGCGACCACCCAATACCGGCGAATTTGGAATTGTATTTGCCACATAATAGGTGGTGGTATTAAATAACGGTGGGGTAGTAAACACATTACCCGTAGCCAGGGGGGTTAAAGCGGTATTATTTACAAACCATTTAATAGTAGCGTTGCCGCTGGCGCTGAGGCTAACCGGAGTGTTGGAGCAGATGGTTGTTCCACTTGCTACCGGTGCAGTTGGAATATTTACAACTATGTAGGCATTTTTAGTAATGCTATCGGTTCCGGCACAACCAACCACTTTTAATTTTACACTGTATATTCCATTTGTAGTGTAGGTGTGGGCGGGATTGGTCGCGGTAGAGCTGGCCCCATCACCAAAAAACCAGGTGTAACTTAATCCATTGCTGGTAGTGTTGCTAAAATTAACACTTACCGGCATACTGCAATAATTGGTGGAAGGGACTGTAAAATTTGGTCCCACCACATTCAAACTCATTTGTGTGCCCACCCCAACAGCATACCAGGCATTGGCAGTTTGCAACACCTGATTGGAACAGTTGCCGAACAAATCTTTTGCTGCCTGAATGGAATAAGCTCTTGCCAAGGCATAAGTGGTTCCCGGTGTAAAATAACTTGTTAAAGCCCTGTAGGCAATGCTTTCGGCATCAAGGTTTCCCAGGCCTGTAACAGTGTAAGTGTTGTTTAAATCGTTGGTGGCACTGCCTCCGGTTACCAATAAGTAAAACCATTTTATGCAGGGACCGGCATTGTTGTGAGGTTCTCCGGCTGCATCCCAATACTGTCCCAGATAGGTGTCAGGGTCGGAAAGCAATTTAGGATTTTGCATATTGCGAATACCGTTACCATTCACAGTAATGTCCATTCCCATTTTCCAATTCCAATTATTTGGACGGGCAAAACGTTCAATGCTGGTTCCAAAAATATCGGCAAAAGCCTCGTTTAGTGCATCGGCCTCACCGGTGCCACCGCCATTAAGGCTGGCGCTGTTGCTTACCAATCCGTGTGTAATTTCGTGGCCACAAACATCCAGTGCCGTAAAAATTGTAAACGTGGTTCCATTGCCGTCGCCATAAGTCATTCGTAAACCATCCCAAAAAGCGTTGTTATAATTATTATTATAATGCAGGTAACTCAATAATTTATAGCCGGCATTGTCAATGCTGTTCCGGTTAAATCGTGTCATGTAATAATCATAGGTGCTTTCGGCGCCCCAATGAGCATCGGTGGCTGCCTGATTGTTATTGATGGTGGTCCAAGTGGTGGTGGCATTTGTAAAATCATTTGCTGCATAAGTGTTGGTATTATTCAGGTTGTAGGTTTCTACACCAAGGCCTCTAACGGTTTCGCGAAGACGGTAGTTACTTCCATTCTGATCGCAGGTAAGAGTTTGAGTGCCGCTGTATTTAGTAGCTGCCGAACCGTTGGTATTAATGGTGCAAATTAAATTTTGTTCAGCAAGAACCTTGCCTGAGTTGGCATCTACAAACACATTGGCGCGATAAAGTGGTTCTTCGGCATAAATATTAAAGCAATAGGCCTTGTAAATATTTTCTTCTTTTTCGAACAACACTTTTTGTGCTTTGGGATAATAACTAAAGTCCGGTTGATTTAATACGGTGCGCATGTGGGTTTCTTCGGTTTTATTTTCCCACTTGTATTTTTTTGCGTTCACCTTTTGCAGCGCAATATTTAGTGCCCTGGCTTCGCTCAATAAAAATGTAGAAGATACTTTGGCAGGAGCATACAAATCGCCATTGAGCGAAATAACTCGGCCGTTTTTAGAGTGCGCAATGATAATTTTATTATACAGCAAAATGCCGTTTTGTGCAATCTGAAACCGTTTGTGGGTGAAACCCAATGCATCGTTTTCGGTTTTAAGAAGCACCACTTTGTTAGCACTGTTGGCAAGAATAACTGAATTGATAAACTCTTCAGTTGCTGATTCGGCAATGCGTTCTGAGGCTTTGAACTTAATAAAATTCAAACGTCCTTCATCACTTGTAAAATATTCATCGGATAAATTCTGAAGGTTTACGCTTTGTTGGGCGTTTGAACCAAGGTTTATGACCAGGGCACAAAGCACAAGTTTGATAATTTTTTTCATTGCTTAATTTTGTTGCAACAAGGTAACAAATTCTGCCATTTCTTATCCATCCCCTTCATATTTAACACTATTCTAATCCTGTGTCTTTCATAATATCAATATTATTAACCCGTAGTTGTTAATCGATTGTTTGAGTGTTAGATAAGTTGGCTATTGGCTAAATCAAAATTTGTTTACCTTTAATTCTTAAAACCTTTTTAAAATGATAAAAAAAATATTCCTGAGCATTTCTTGCTTATTAACCTTTGGTGGCTTTGCGCAACTTGGTGTTCCATCCATCAGTAACATTTCGGGTCCTGCATCCGTTTGCTCAGCTCCGGCTGCCCCTAAAACCTACAGTACAGTTGGCACTGGAATTATTACCGCTTACCTATGGGGTGTTTACCCTTCCCAGGGTGTCGTAATGGGCAGTCCCAACAGTTCGGTAACAACCATTAGTTTTCCAAACACTGCGTTTATTTACACCATCACATGTTATGCTTTTAACAGTGTTGGTTTCAGTCAGGTAAAAACTTTTATTGTTGCGGCATTTGAAACGCCAAAAGTAACTTTTTCTGGTGCCAGTATTTTTTGTCAGGGCTCTTCCACCAACATTCAGGCTTCGCCAACCACTATGGCTGCAAGCTCCACCATTTCCTATACATGGAATCCGCCTACAGGATTAAACTCGCCTTATGTTTCAAGTCCAATTGCCAGTCCATCGGTAAGCACTACCTACACCATTACCTATGCCATTGGAAATTGCACCAACACTGCCCAGCTTTATGCCTTTGTGGATATTTGCAATGGCATTAAAAACATTAAACAAAATGAAAACAGCATGTTGCTGTACCCTAATCCAAGCAACGGCGAATTTTTTATTAAAGCAGAAAAAAATATGGCAGCCTTTTTGTTCGACAATCAGGGAAAATTACTTAGAAAAATTACTTTAACTGCGGGCAGTGAACAGGCTGTTACCGGCCTCAACCCTGGTATTTATTACGTTGTGGCCGACAACAGGCGACAGAAAATAATTATTACTCCTTAAAATTGAGCGCCGGTTTTGCCGGCGTTTTATTTTTTGATACGATTGCTCATATGCGGAAGTATCGTTAATATTAGTTTTGTTTTATTTCTTTCTGTTATGACAGAGAAGCAATCAATAAATGAACGATTTTTTTTAACCGGCTTGTTTTTTGCCGGCACGCTTTTATTACCCGGAATTTTGGATCTTACCATGGTTCCAAGATTGATAGCACTGGCCTTGGTACTTTTAATTGTTGTTTTCGAAATTTATAAATCGGGTGTTGAATTAAAATTTAAAGTGGATGGAGCGATCCTTTTGTATTTGCTCTTCGCAGTATATTGCACTATAAGCATTTGTTGGGCCAAAAGTAAGTCCGAAAGCATTTTCGATACAGGCAAAATCTGGCTTTCACTTTTTTCCTTTTTGACAATTTACTATTTTCTGAAAACTAAAGGTGCTAGGTTTGAATTCAATTTGCATAAAATTGCCGTCGCCTCCGGTCTTCTAACGGCATTTGTTGCCTTCTTTCAATTATTGGAATTACCAGATTTAAAAAAAGAATCCATGTATCTGATAACGGGGCTTAATTCGCACAAAAATCTCCTCACAAGTTTTCTGTTTTTAATGCTGCCGTTTGTGATAATCGGTTTAAAAAAATTTAGGTCTTATTGGAAATTTCTTTCGGTGTTGGCTTTGTTGTGTTCAACTATTTTGATTGTACTTTTAAGAACCAAAGCGGTTTGGCTCGGTTTAAGCGCAGGAACTATGTTTTTTATAATAACATTCTTCCTTAAGAAAAAAAATATCGGTACCGGATCGAAACCGTTTTTTGTTTCTGTCTTTATGCTCGTATTAATTAATCTTTTATTTATTTTCTTGTTGCCATCCCTCATTAAAAAATACAGTACCGGGGTAACTGAAAATAATTCCATTGCTCAAAAGCCATTGATGGCAGGGCTGGACCAGGAACGTTTGATGGTTTGGGATAAAACCTACACCATTATGACAAAGCAGCCTTTGTTTGGTTACGGCACAGGCAACTGGCAAATTTATTTTCCTGATGCTACCTTAACCGGTTTGTGGCGGGTTGAAGATTTGAATGTAACTTTTCAGCGACCACACAATGATTTTTTATGGTTGCTTTCCGAAACCGGTTTTATTGGTTTTAACCTTTTTATGGGGTTTTTAATTTTATTGGTTGTTAGTGGTCTTTACTATTTAAAATCACTGCAAACAAGCGCTCTAATCTATTTATCCGGCATTATTGGTTTTTACATTGTTTCCTTTTTTGATTTTCCGCGTGAAAGAACCGAACATTTGGTTTGGATACATTGTTTACTGGCGCTGCTTTATTTTCAAATAAAATCCACGGGTGGTGTTTCAAGTGTTTTTAGCATCGGCGTTCGCAAACGATTTTTTCTTTTACCTGTTTCACTTTTGGCTTTCATCCTGTTTGTGGGCTTGTTGCGTTTTAAGGGTGAATATTTTACGCGCCTGCTTTATGATTACAAAAACTCAGGTCGCCTTTCAGATGTTGTTAAATCGGGTCATTCTGCACTTAGTTTCGCGTATACACTCGACCCCACTTCGGTTCCGGTGCAATGGTACACCGGCAATGCGCAGGCTGCTTTGGGGCATTATGATGCGGCTCAAAGTGATTTTATTTCGGCTCATAATTTTAATCCCTACAATCGCAATGTTTTAAACGATCTGGCCTCGGCCTACGTATTTAACCAACAAACGCAACTAGCTATTCCATTGTACGAGGAAGCTGCAAGAATCAGTCCCCGCTTCGACGAACCGAAATTAAACCTGACGGCCATTTACATTGGTAAGGGAGATTTTGCAAGTGCCAATCAATGGTTAAAATCCTTATTGCACAATTCGGAAAGAAGAACCAATTACGAAAACCTGGTAAATGTTGAGCTGCAAAATCAAAAATTCAATTCACTCACTAAATAAAAAAAGCCGCTATTGAGCGACTTCTTAATGTTATTCAGAATAGCTTGACTATTCCACAATCAGTTTTTGTGTGTAAACTTTACCATTATTGTACGATTTCACAAAATAAACACCTGATGTTAAATCGTTCAGGCCAAGTATTATTTCAGTACCATTTTCCAATAATAAGTTTTTTACTAATCTTCCGGTCAAATCACGAATCTCGATAGCAAGGTCAGAATCTGTTTTAAAAATTACAAAAGCTTTGGCAGGATTAGGATAAATACTTAGTCCATTTTTATTGTTCAGCGACTCCATTAGTCCTGTGCAATCACTCACATTTAAAGTAATACTTGCGGTGGCGCTGCAATTGCTGTTATTGGTTCCGATTACGGTATAAACCGGAGTTACTGTAGTTGGATAGACAATTAACACATTGGCATTCGAACCTGTGCTCCAGGTATAAGTGTTTCCACCAAAAACCGAAAGTGCCAATGCCTCACCCGCACAGGCCAGTGTAGAACTCGCAAAAATGTTGATTACAGGGGTTGGTGCCACTGTTAAAGCCAAGGTGCCATTTCTTGGAGGACAACCGGTATTAACACCACGCACAGTGTAAGAGGTATTTGATCCTGGCGTAACAACAATACTCGACGTGGTAATGTTTCCCGGTGTCCAGGTATAAGAACCCGCACCACTGGCGTTTAATGTGGCCGAAGCGCCCGCACAAATGGAAGCCGGATTACTTACAACAGTAATTGTTGGAAGCACACTCACACTAAGAGTTACAACTGCAGAACCCGTACATGTGCCAATTTCACCATAAACTGTATAAGTGCTATTGCTGGTTGGATTAATGGTAGGATTGGACACCGTTGATCCGTTACTCCAGGTATAATTAGCGGCACCGGTTACATTAAGTGTTCCGGTATTACCCGAACACAAAGCAGAAGGTGTGGAACCGGCCGTTAAAGATAACGTTGTGGAAGTACCTAATGTAATTGTCTGCACGCCAGTACAACCCTGAGCATTCGTCATGGTAGCACTAAACACGCCCGCTACCGAAGAGGTGAGCACGTTGCCGTTAGTGGCGTTTGACCAGGTATATGTTTTAGGCCCGGGGCCGGTGCCATTAACAGTTAGTGTGCAGGTGGTGCCCGGACAAATACTTGCCGGAACGCTGGTAATATTAACCGTTGGATTGCCAACGGTAACAGTGGTGCTACGAACAACCGAGCAGCCATTGGTACTGCTAATTACACAAGAATATGTTGTTGTAACGCTAGGTGAAACTGTAATTAAACTACTGGTAGAACCGGTTGACCAATTGTAGGTAAGCGCACCACCACCGCCGGGTCCACCGCCCGCAGTAACAGAAACATTAACAGCTATACCAATGCATGTATTTGGATTAGCAGGTGCTATGTTGGCATTCGGACTTGGTAACACGGCAATGGTTTGACTTACCACCGAACTTGCGCCTGATGAATTGGAAGCAATTAAAGAAATTGTAAACACTCCCTGTCCGGTAAATGCCACTGTTGGATTTTGAGCCGTGAGTGTAAGATTGGTGGCACCCGGGCCGCCCCCACCGCGCACCGTGTAAGACCATGCCGTTGGCACATTGCTCGACAAATCGGTAATGGTGTAGGTATTACCACTGCAAAAAGGCTGTGGACCAATTGAAAAGCTGGCTACCGGTGTGGCTGCTTGGCTATGCGTGGAAAAGATGACGAAAAATGCCAAAGATGCTTTCGAAAGTAAATTTTTAATTTTCATAAATGATTTATTTTTTGACTGAATTTTGAGGCGGAAGTTTAGACGACTATTTTCAAAATTCCTGACAAAGTTACACTAATGGCCTGCAGCAACAAAATGCAGACTTTATTGCAGTTAATTTTGAGGTAAATATGGGCCTTTTTGCGGTGAAATTTTAAGCTGTAAAACCAAGAATACTTGTTCCAAAACAAATAGGCGAAAAGTAAAATGTTGCAAATAAGCCCTTAAACAAGTGATTTAACCCATGAATTTTGTTTTCTATCTCTCTAAAATTACCAACCATCGATTAATTCAGAAAAACCTGTATCTGCCCATTAAATTTGTGTTTCATAACATTTACCTATAATTAGAAAAAATGGAACAACTCGTAAAATTAATTTCAGAAAAAGCGGGTATTACTCCCGAACAGTCAAATGTGGCACTCAATGTGGTAAGTGGTTTTTTAAAAGAAAAAATGCCGGCCGGTATGGGCTCACAAGTTGAATCCTTCTTAAAAGGTGGAAGCGGTTCCATAAGCGACATTGCAGGTGGACTTAAAGACAAAATTGGCGGTTTGCTGGGTTAATCTCCGACAACCGTCATGCATGAGCAGGATAAGTGTGTGTGCTTATCCTGTTTTCTTTTTTATATTTACCCCATTATAATTATGGCATTAGATAAATTTACACTGGACATTGACTCCGCATTTAATTTTGCAGGAAAGAGCATTCTGCTGGGCGGTGCGGTTTACGATAAAAAAGCCGTTAAGGGTTTAAACATTAAAATTCCGCTGGCCACCATTAACCGCCACGGATTAATTGCAGGGGCCACTGGAACCGGTAAAACAAAATCAATACAACGCCTGGCCGAATCATTATCCGAAAACGGTGTCAACGTTTTATTAATGGATATAAAAGGCGACGTGAGCGGCATTGCCAGAGCCGGTGTTGAAAACCCTAAAATAAAAGAACGCAGCGAAATGATTGGTTCGGCATGGACTCCCACCGCCTACCCCGTTGAAATCATGTCAATTTCCAACGAAAAGGGCGTGAGGTTAAGAGCCACTGTTTCGGAATTTGGCCCTGTGCTTTTATCAAAAATATTAGAACTCAACGAAAATCAGGAAGGTGCACTGGCCATTCTTTTTAAATATTGTGACGACAAAAAAATGCCGTTGTTGGATATTAAAGACATTAGAGCCACCCTTCAACATTTGGCCGAAGGCGAAGGAAAAAAAGAAATTGCCGAAAACTACGGTTCTATATCACCTGCAACATCGGGGGTTATTATGCGCAAATTGCTTGAACTGGAACAACAGGGCGGCGATAAATTTTTTGGAGAAAAATCGTTTGAGGTGGAAGACCTGCTTCAAAAAAACAAAGACGGAAAAGCTTTTATCAATATTTTAAGATTAACCGATATTCAGGACAGGCCCAAATTGTTTTCAACCTTTATGTTGTGTTTGCTGGCCGAAATTTACAGCAAGTTTGAAGAGCGTGGCGATAAGGGCGAACCCAAACTTGTTATTTTTATTGACGAAGCGCATTTAATTTTTAAAGAAGCCTCCAGCGCTTTGATGCAACAACTGGAAACGGTAATTAAGTTAATACGTAGTAAAGGAGTTGGCATTTTCTTTTGCACACAGGCTCCAACCGACATTCCGGATATTATTCTAAGTCAGTTGGGAACAAAAATTCAACATGCCCTGCGCGCCTTTACTGCCAAAGACCGCAAAGACATAAAACTGGTGGCCGAAAATTTTCCGACCACCGAGCATTATAAAACCGATGAGTTAATTACCGAGCTTGGTATTGGCGAGGCGTTGGTAACCGTGCTTAATGAAAAAGGCATTCCCACACCGTTAGCGCATACCATTATGTGTCCACCACAATCGCGCATGGATATTTTATCAGCAAGTGAACAGGATGAGGTACTTGCCTCTTCCAATCTTGCTGCCGACTATAACCAGGAAGTGGATAGAAAAAGTGCTTATGAAATTCTGAAAGGCAAAATTTCGAACGATGAAGTGGAAGAAGATGTGAAACCTGAGGAGAAAATCGACGATAAACCCGAAAAAGAAGGTGATGGCATTTCGGATACTATTAAAAGCATTGCCAACAGCAGTGTTACCAAAACAATTTTGCGGGAAGTAACGCGTGGTCTCCTCGGTATTTTTATTGGCAAGCCAAGTCGTTCAAGAACAAAAAAAGGCGGATTATTTAATTAAGCCTTTACACAATAACTAAAAAAGCCACCCTAACAGGTGGCTTCATTTTTTAAGTCTAATCTTCCTCCTCAAATATGAGTTCGGCATCTTTCTCCCAAATCTCCATCTCGCAGGGCTTGCAATTAAATTTTAATTTGTATTCGTTTTCACCGTGCTTTAAGGTTAAAGGCTCCACTACTTTTTCGCCCATGGTGTCTCTTTGAAAACGGGCGCATTTTCCCAATTCGTATTTCACACAGTATTTTGTGGTCATTACACGCGATTTACCCGGGTCCCACTGCAACTCAAAGGCTTTTTCAATTTCGGTTACGCCATGTCTTTTATAAAAGGCCCGCGCCAGTTGATTGGATACGTTATAGGTAAAATCAAGTTTTGAAACCGGATACGGATGTTCTGTTTTTTGAATTTTAAATTCTTCGCGGTGATATTGGTTTATCCGAACATCAATTAAATCCTCAAGCACGGTTCGTCGCACCTCGTTAATTTTTGAAATGGGTAAAAACCAGTTATTGGAAAAATTCACCTCAATAGCATCTACAATAAAAGGTGTGTTTCCGGCTTTGGAAAGATTTTTTTTAATGTTGGGCGTAGTGGATTCTTCATTTTTTGCCACTTCCTTTTCTGCTTTAAACGATGCCTGAGTTTTATGCCCATCTTCATCAACAGCCAGTAACTGAAAGCCATCAGCGGTTTCGCTAAATGTTAGTTTTACGCTTATTTTCCGAATGGCACTATTTTCTTTTTCAACCTGTCGGTTAAAATTCGCATCAGAGTTTCGGAAAATAATGGTACCCGTTGGAATGGTTTTAAAATTATTTGGTACTACTATGTTGTTGTTAATCACATTAATCTGAATGCCATCGGGTTGCCCGTCTTCGTTAATAAAATAAAGTCCATCGCCGTTGTTCAGTTTCTCGTAATTTTCAATTACATAACCGTTGTCTTTTGTTTCTATCAACTTTCCAATCAATTGTCCCTGCGATTTAGGGCTTTCCCACGAACCAATTTTTTCTTTGCGTTTATTCACAAAATAATCGGTGTAACCCCGGTTAAAACTACGGTCCATTTCGGCTTCAAAATTGTAGAAGGTTTTTCCGGAAGAGGCTTTTTGATAATTGCTGTTATTTTCCAAAAAGGCATCGAGTTTTTTTCGCAAATAAGAGGTGTTGTTTTTAACATAAACCATGTCTTTTAAGCGGCCTTCTATTTTAAACGAGGTTATTCCCGCTTCAATCAGGTTGGGCAACTGATCGCTCAAATCCAAATCTTTTATAGAAAGTAAATGACTGTTGGCGATTAGTGTTTTTCCGGTGCCATCAATTAAGTGATAGGGTAAACGGCAGTTTTGTGCGCAGGAACCGCGGTTGGCGCTTCGTTCGCCTCCGGCAATGCTCATGTAACAATTGCCACTAAAGGAAACACACAATGCGCCTGATACAAAAAATTCAAGTTCCACATCGGTTGCTTCGTGTATTTCTTTTATCTGATCAAGATTTAATTCTCTGGCCAATACCACGCGCTTCATGCCCGCATCTGCCAAAAATTTAACATGTTTGGGGTCGCGGTTATTGGCCTGCGTGCTGGCATGAATCACAATTGGAGGTAAATCCATTTCAAGAATGGCCATGTCCTGCACAATGAGGGCATCCACACCAATGTGGTACAATTCGTGAATGAGTTTTTTGCAATCGGCCAGCTCGTTGTCGTATAAAATGGTGTTAACCACCACAAACACCTGGGCTTTAAAGAGGTGGGCGTATTTTACCAGTTCGGCAATGTCTTCCACAGGGTTGGTGGCATTGGTACGGGCACCAAATTGCGGGGCACCAATGTACACGGCATCGGCACCGGCATTAATGGCGGCCATGCCCTGGACCAGGTTTTTGGCAGGCGCCAGAATTTCAATTTTTTTCTTCATGCAGATTGCAAAGGTCTGAATTTATTTTGAATGATTCTAAACCTTGG
>JADLED010000307.1 GCA_020846335.1 Bacteroidia bacterium | reverse complement strand
AATTAGGTGTTGTTAAAGTTGTAAAAGACTTAACAGGACTTGGCTTAAAAGAAGCTAAAGATTTAGTTGACAAAGCTCCTAGCCCTGTTAAAGAAGGTATCGGTAAAGAAGAAGCTGAAGCTATTAAAAAAGCTTTGGAAGAAGCCGGTGCTAAAGCTGAGATTAAGTAATTAATCCCAACAATTTTTGGGTAGCCAAAATATGATTCCTGCCATTCCGCTTGCAGGATAAATTCGAAAGAATGAACCCCAACGGAATGGCAGTTTTCAACCCTTTTTAAAAAAAATGCCGAACCAAAAGAGTCACATTGTATAAACGTAATAACTGAAAACATTGGCTGCAAGTACAAAACAACAAAAACGAGTTAATTTCTCGTCAAATAAATTTCCGATCGAGTATCCGGATTTCTTAGATATTCAGGTAAAATCCTTTCAGGATTTTTTCCAGTTAGAAACAACTCCCGAAAACCGTAAAAAAGAAGGTTTGTTTAAGGTGTTCGCCGAAAATTTTCCTATTTCCGATGCCCGCAACAACTTCGTTTTAGAGTTCAAGGACTATTACATTGATCCGCCACGCTACGCCATCGACGAGTGTATCGAACGCGGACTCACCTACTCTGTTCCACTAAAGGCCAAATTATACCTTTATTGTACAGATCCTGAGCACGAAGATTTCGAACCAATTATGCAGGACGTGTACCTGGGAACCATCCCTTACATGAGCCCTAAAGGTTCGTTTATTATAAACGGTGCCGAGCGCGTTATTGTTTCGCAGCTTCACCGTTCTCCGGGCGTGTTCTTTGGCCAAAGCCGCCACGCTAACGGAACAAAATTATACAGCGCCCGTGTTATTCCTTTCAAAGGAAGCTGGATTGAGTTTGCAACCGACATTAACAACGTAATGTATGCTTACATCGACCGTAAGAAAAAGTTACCTGTTACCACCCTGTTGCGCGCCATCGGTTTCGAAAGCGATAAACAAATCCTCGAAATTTTTGGATTGGCCGACGAAATTAAAGTAAGCAAAGCCGGTTTAAAACGCGAAGTGGGTCGCAAACTTGCTGCACGTGTGCTTAAAACCTGGTTAGAAGACTTTGTTGACGAAGATACCGGAGAAGTAGTTTCGATTGAACGTAACGAGGTTATTTTAGACCGCGAAACCATTCTCGAAGACGAACACATTGACCTGATTGTGGATGCCGGCGTTAAGTCGATTATCCTTCACAAACAGGATGTTAACACGGCTGACTTTGCCATTATCTATAACACCTTACAAAAAGATTCAACCAATTCTGAAAAAGAAGCCATTGAATTTATTTACCGTTTGTTACGTAACGCCGAACCACCTGATGAAGAAACAGCACGTGGCGTAATCGACAAGTTGTTTTTCTCTGACAAACGTTACGATTTAGGAGAAGTTGGTCGCTACCGCATTAACAAAAAGCTGGGATTAAACATTCCTGCCGAAATTCGTGTGTTGACCAAGGAAGACATGATCCTCATCATTAAGTATTTGATTGAATTAATCAATTCAAAAACCGATGTGGATGATATCGACCATTTATCAAATCGTCGTGTACGCACCGTGGGCGAACAATTGTTCTCTCAGTTTGGTGTAGGTTTGGCCCGTATGGCTCGTACCATTCGCGAGCGCATGAATGTGCGTGATAATGAAGTATTTACACCTACTGACTTAATCAATGCCAAGACCTTAAGTTCCGTAATTAACTCTTTCTTTGGAACCAACCAGTTATCTCAGTTCATGGATCAAACCAATCCATTGTCTGAAATTACCCATAAGCGTCGTTTATCGGCACTCGGGCCAGGTGGTTTAAGTCGCGAGCGCGCAGGTTTTGAGGTGCGTGACGTTCACTACACCCACTACGGTCGTTTGTGTACCATCGAAACACCAGAGGGACCAAACATTGGTTTGATTTCTTCGTTGTGTGTTTATGCCAAAGTAAATAAACTTGGATTTATTGAAACACCTTACCGTACCGTAACCGGTGGTAAGTTGGATGTAAATAAACCAATTACTTATTTAACTGCCGAAGAAGAAGATCAAAAAAATATTGCACAAGCCAACGTTGATTTGGACGATAAAGGAAACATCATTACTAAAAAAGTAACTGCTCGTTACGAAGGTGATTTCCCGATTCTTGAGCCAAATGCCGTTCATTTAATGGACATTGCACCAAATCAAATTGCTTCTATTGCAGCTTCTTTAATTCCTTTCCTTGAGCATGATGACGCCAACCGTGCGCTCATGGGCTCCAACATGCAACGCCAGGCGGTGCCATTGTTGCGCCCACAGGCTCCTATTGTTGGTACCGGTATCGAAGCCCGTGTGGCCGAAGACAGCCGTGTGTTAATTAATGCCGAAGGTGAAGGTGTGGTTGAATATGTGGATGCTAACACCATCACTATCAGATACAACCGCAACGAAGAAGAAAAACTGGTAAGCTTTGAAGGCGATGTAAAATCTTACAAATTAACCAAGTTTCAAAAAACCAACCAAAGCACCTGTATCAATCTTAAACCTATCGTTAAAAAAGGCGATAAAGTTAGCAGAGGTCAGGTATTATGCGAAGGATATGCTACACAAGACGGTGAATTAGCCCTTGGTCGCAACCTGAAAGTGGCCTTTATGCCATGGAAAGGTTACAACTTTGAGGATGCTATCGTAATTAACGAAAAAATTGTTCGCGACGATATTTTCACCTCTATTCATATTGACGAGTACACTTTGGAAGTGCGCGACACAAAACGTGGTATGGAGGAATTAACTCCGGACATTCCTAACGTGAGTGAAGATGCTACCAAGGATTTGGATGACAAAGGTATTATCCGCATTGGTGCCGAAGTAAAAGAAGGTGATATTTTGATTGGTAAAATCACTCCAAAAGGTGAAACCGATCCATCGCCGGAAGAAAAACTCTTACGTGCTATCTTTGGCGACAAAGCCGGCGACGTAAAAGATGCTTCTTTGCGCGTATCTCCATCCATCAAAGGTGTTATTGTTGACAAAAAACTGTTCTCACGCGTTATTAAAGATAAAAAAGCCAAGGCTGAAGAAAAGCCAATGGTTGAAAAACTGGATTCTGAACACGAAAAAAACAATTACAACCTGAAACTGAAATTGGTTGATAAATTGTTTGTTTTGGTAAATGGACGTACATCGCAAGGGGTTACAAACATTCTTGGAGAAGAAGTTGTGCCGCGCGGTACCAAGTTCACTCAGAAGCTGTTAGAGCGTATTGATTACAGTGAAGTGAATCCAAGCAACTGGACCACAGATAAAGATAAAAACGAACAAATAGAACGTTTGCTGCATAACTTCTTAATCCAATTCAACGATTATTTAGGAAAATACAAACGCGAAAAATTCCAGATTACTGTTGGTGACGAACTACCAAACGGCATTGTTCAGTTAGCCAAAGTTTACATTGCTCAAAAACGTAAGTTAAAAGTGGGTGATAAAATGGCGGGTCGCCACGGTAACAAGGGTATTGTTGCCCGTATCGTGAAAGAAGAAGACATGCCGTTTTTGGAAGACGGAACTCCGGTTGACATTGTGTTAAATCCATTGGGTGTACCATCGCGTATGAACCTTGGACAGATTTACGAAACGGTGTTAGCCTGGGCCGGTGAAAAATTAGGAATGAAATTCTCTACCCCTATTTTTGACGGTGCCACTGTTGAACAAATTGACGAATACACTAAAAAAGCTAATTTACCTCAGTTTGGCCGTACATATTTGTATGATGGCGGAACCGGCGAACGCTTTGACCAGCCAGCCACTGTAGGTATTATTTACATGCTTAAACTGGGTCACATGGTGGATGACAAAATGCACGCCCGTTCTATCGGACCATACTCTCTCATTACACAACAACCTTTGGGTGGTAAAGCCCAGTTTGGTGGTCAG
Organism: Bacteroidia bacterium; assembly: GCA_020846335.1. Taxonomy (GTDB): domain Bacteria; phylum Bacteroidota; class Bacteroidia; order B-17B0; family Aurantibacillaceae; genus Aurantibacillus. The sequence goes on along the minus strand of JADLED010000307.1, from coordinate 25,632 downwards.
CGTTTTGGTGAGATGGAGGTTTGGGCGCTCGAAGCATACGGTGCAGCCAATGTGTTACAGGAATTATTAACAGTGAAATCGGATGACGTAACCGGCCGTGCAAAAGCTTACGAAGCAATCGTAAAAGGCGAAAACATTCCAACCCCGGGTATACCTGAATCGTTTAACGTATTGTTGCACGAATTAAGAGGTCTGGCACTGGATATAACAATGGATTAAAAGAAATTGACAATTGAGGGATTGATAATTGACAAATTTCAATCCCTCTAAATTGTAAATTGTAAATTTTTAAATCGTAAATAAAAAACATGGCGTTAAGAAGAGATAACAAACAAAAGTCAAATTTTTCGAAAATCACCATCAGTTTAGCTTCTCCCGAAACTATTCTGCGTCGCTCAAGCGGTGAGGTTCTTAAACCTGAAACCATTAATTACCGGACTTACAAACCTGAAAGAGACGGTTTGTTTTGCGAACGTATTTTTGGCCCGGTGAAGGATTATGAGTGCCATTGCGGTAAATACAAACGCATCCGTTACAAAGGGATTGTTTGTGACCGTTGTGGTGTTGAAGTTACTGAGAAAAAAGTACGTCGTGAGCGTATGGGGCACATCAATTTGGTGGTTCCTGTGGCGCACATCTGGTACTTCCGTTCATTACCAAACAAAATTGGTTATTTGTTAGGTCTTCCTACCAAAAAACTGGACATGATTATTTACTACGAACGTTATGTAGTAATTAATGCCGGTGCTGCTGCCGAAAACGGTGTTAGCTACCTCGATTTTCTTACTGAAGAAGAATACCTCAACATTGTTGACACCCTTCCTAAAGAAAATCATTTATTAGACGAAACAGACCCTAATAAGTTTGTGGCTAAAATGGGTGCCGAAGCCGTTCAGGAATTATTATCGCGCTTAAAACTCGATGATTTGTCATACGACCTTCGTCACAAAGCCAATACCGAAACTTCGCAACAACGTAAAAATGAAGCGCTTAAACGTCTTCAGGTAATTGAAGCCTTTAGACAAGCCAATCAAAACGTGGTTAACAAACCAGAGTGGATGATTGTGAAAGTAGTTCCGGTTATTCCACCAGAATTGCGTCCTTTAGTTCCATTGGATGGTGGCCGTTTTGCCACTTCCGATTTGAACGATTTATACCGTCGTGTAATTATTCGTAATAACCGATTAAAACGTCTTATCGAAATTAAAGCACCTGATGTAATCTTACGTAACGAAAAACGTATGTTGCAGGAATCAGTTGACTCTTTGTTCGATAACTCACGTAAATCAAATGCCGTTAAAACCGACAGCAACCGTCCTTTAAAATCTTTATCCGATTCATTAAAAGGTAAACAAGGCCGTTTCCGTCAGAACTTACTTGGTAAACGTGTTGACTACTCTGCCCGTTCGGTAATTGTTGTTGGACCTGAAATGAAATTGCACGAGTGCGGTCTGCCAAAAGATATGGCAGCAGAACTTTACAAACCATTTATCATTCGTAAAATGATTGAACGTGGTATTGTAAAAACCGTAAAATCTGCCAAAAAAATTGTAGATAAAAAAGAACCAATTGTTTGGGATATTTTGGAAAACGCATTAAAAGGCCATCCGGTTCTTTTAAACCGCGCCCCAACTCTCCACAGACTTGGTATTCAGGCTTTCCAGCCAAAACTGATTGAAGGAAAAGCGATTCAGTTACACCCATTGGTGTGTACTGCATTTAACGCCGACTTCGACGGTGACCAAATGGCCGTTCACGTTCCATTGGGGCACGCGGCTATTCTGGAAGCTCAGATTTTAATGTTGGCCTCGCATAACATTTTAAATCCATCCAACGGTGCGCCGGTGGCTGTACCTTCGCAAGACATGGTGCTTGGTTTGTATTACCTTACCAAGTCTAAAAAGAACCTGCCAAACGATAAAGTAAAAGGCGAAGGCACGATCTTTTACAGTGCCGAAGAAGTGGTTATTGCTGTAAACGAAAAGAGTGTGGATTTGCACGCTCAGATTAAAATAAAAATTACCAATGCCCTTGAGGGTGATAAACTGGTTACCAAATTAATTGATACCACTGCAGGCCGTGTGTTGTTTAACATGGTTGTGCCGCACGAAGTAGGTTACATCAACGAATTGTTGACCAAAAAATCACTCCGCGACATCATTGGTATGGTGGTTAAGAAAACCGGTATGGCCAAAACCGCTAAATTCCTTGATGATATTAAGGAGTTAGGTTTCCGTACCGCGTTTAAAGGTGGTTTATCGTTTAACCTGGGTGATATTCAAACACCACCTGAGAAAATGAAAATCATTGAAGAGTCTCAGACTTTGGTTGATGAAGTTATCAGCAACTACAATATGGGCTTTATCACCAACAACGAACGTTACAACCAGATTATCGACATCTGGACGCACACCAACTCCAAAGTAACCAAAAAGGTGTTGGATACATTGAGCAGCGACCGTCAGGGCTTTAACCCTGTGTTTATGATGCTTGATTCAGGTGCGCGTGGTAGTAAGGAACAGATTAAACAGTTGAGCGGTATGCGCGGTTTGATGGCCAAGCCTCAAAAAGCAGGCGACACCACCACTTCCATTATCGAAAACCCCGTGTTATCGAACTTCCGCGAAGGTTTATCCATTTTAGAATACTTTATTTCTACCCACGGTGCCCGTAAAGGGTTGGCCGATACGGCTCTTAAAACAGCCGATGCCGGTTACCTTACCCGCCGTTTGGTTGACGTGGCACAAGACGTTATTATTAACGAAGCCGATTGCGGAACCTTGCGTGGTTTGGCAATGACTGCCCTTAAAAATAACGACGACGTTGTTGAAACACTTTACGACCGTATTTTGGGCCGTACTGCTGTAAACGACGTGTTCCACCCTACTACCGGAGATTTAATTGTTGCCGGTGGCGAAATTATCAGTGAAGACATTGCTAAAATAATTGACCAATCGCCTATTGAAACGGTTGATATTCGCTCAGTATTAACCTGCGAAAGCCGTTCAGGTGTTTGCGCTAAATGCTATGGACGTAACTTATCAAATGGTCGTCAGGTGCAATTAGGCGAAGCTGTAGGTGTAATTGCCGCACAGTCTATCGGTGAGCCGGGTACACAGTTAACGCTTCGTACATTCCACGTAGGTGGTACAGCTTCCAACACGGCTGCTTCATCAAGCTTAATTGCCAAATACGACGGTATTTTAGACATTGATGAACTGCGCACTGTTGAGCGTGTTAACGCCGAAGGCCATAAAGTAAATATTGTTATTGGTCGTTCTACCGAAATGCGTATTACCGATTCAAATACCGGTATTACCTTAACCACCGGTAACGTGCCTTACGGTTCTAACCTTTATGTTAAGCCAGGTGCTAAAGTTAAAAAAGGAGAACTCATTTGCGACTGGGATCCGTATAACGCTGTTATCGTTTCCGAATTTGGTGGTAGCGTAGAGTTTGAACACATTAAAGAAAACGTAACCTTCCGCGAGGAAAGCGACGAACAAACAGGTTTCCGCGAAAAAGTGATTATTGAAAGCCGCGACAAAACCATGAGTCCGTTAATTCGCATCGTGGATAAAAAAGGTGAAGTATTAAAATCATACAACATTCCTGTTAGCGCTCACATAATTGTGAACGAATCAGCGAAAATTGAACCAGGTCAGATTTTGGTTAAGATTCCACGTGTTACCGGTAAAACGGGTGACATCACGGGTGGTCTTCCACGTGTAACCGAATTGTTCGAGGCCCGTAACCCGAGCAATCCTGCTGTGGTTTCAGAAATCGACGGTATTGTTACTTTTGGAAAAATTAAACGTGGTAACCGCGAAGTGGTGGTTGAAGCCAAAACCGGTGAACAACGTCGTTATTTAGTGAACTTAAGCAAGCACATTTTGGTTCAGGAAAACGACTTCGTGAAAGCCGGCGATGCATTATCCGATGGCGCTATCAGCCCCGGCGATATTCTCGCTATTAAAGGCCCTACCGCTGTTCAGGAATATTTGGTGAATGAAATTCAGGAGGTGTACCGTTTACAAGGTCAGAAACTGAACGATAAACACTTTGAAACCATTGTACGTCAAATGATGCGTAAAGTTGAAATTGTTGATCCGGGTGATACCATGTTCTTAGAACAACAGTTGATTAACAAAGCCGACTTTATGACTGAAAACGACAACATTTTTGGTAAAAAAGTGGTGATTGAACCAGGCGACAGCACTGAATTGAAACGCGGACAAATTATTACCGCGCGTAAGTTACGCGACGAAAACTCTGTATTGAAACGCAAGGATAAAAAACTGATTGAAGCCCGCGACGCGGTTCCTGCAACAGCCAATCCAATACTGCAAGGTATTACACGCGCCTCTTTACAAACCAATTCGTGGATTTCTGCCGCATCTTTCCAGGAAACTACCAAAGTATTGAACGAAGCCGCTGTAAACGGAAAAGTAGATACCTTGTTGGGCTTGAAAGAAAACGTAATTGTAGGTCACTTAATTCCTGCCGGAACCGGTTTACGTCAGTATGAAAAACTGGTGGTTGGCAGCAAAGAAGAATACGAACGTTTGATGGCCAGCAAACAGGAAGTTGGAGAAGAAGTTTGAGAGATGCTCAATGAGAAATTATAAATTTCAAATTCTCTGAACATAAATTAAAACGCCCGGAAGAAATTCCGGGTGTTTTTGTTTTAGTATAATGCCTCTTACAGATACAACTATTAGGTGCTATCTGTTTAACACCCGTAAGACAATATAATTTTGATGTGTCGTGTCTCAGGAGCTGAATTCTTTGGGTAAAGAATTATTTTCAGAATCACACTTTCTATCAAATAGGTGCATGGCTTACCTTTATATACCATAGTGGCTATGTTATCAGTCTCTCCACTTAAATTTACGAGAGTGTCGCGGAGAGCCATTTTTTTCTTTCTTAATTTTTCCACATTTTGGTATTGAACAATGGGTAAACGGAAAAAATTATTTCTCTTCTCAAGCCTTACATATTCTTCCATCCCCTTCCAATGCACGGTATTTTTGTACCAGGTTTCGTAACTCCAATTTTTAGCCTGCACCGCTGGTTTTCTATAATCTACCTGTTCATCGATGCTTTCCACTTTCGTATAAAAAACACTCACACTGTCAATGGCTATTTTAGGAGTTATTTCTAAAATTTTATTACTTGTTTCGTAAAAGGTTTCTTCGCATAAATACACACTGTCTTTTCGTATCAAATCATCGTAACAATTTTTAAAAACCGCATAACAATAAATGAAGAGGTCAAACTTTTTAAACATCACTTTGGCACTATGTTCTTTATCCATACTGGTTAAACACCCCTGCCTGCTCTCTTCCTCACTCAAATAACTTCTTAATACATACTGTGTGGACACGTAACCAGTGCTTTTTGGACTTAATTTTACTTCTATCCAATTATTGTTGCCAGCTATGGAAGAACCTGGCACAGTATGCACCTCGAACGTTTGTCCAAAACTAAATGATGCAATTTGTTTTGAACGACTATCCGGATTTTGCCTAACCACCACGCCGTTTTTAGCAATTACCGTGTAATAGGTTTGTGCCCTGAGTAAGAGCCCCCACATCATAAAGAAAAATACAGTTAACAATCGGTGATGCATATTATAAAGCTAAAAAAAATCCCGGCTACACGTGTAACCGGGATTTTTAAAAATTGTTGAAGTTCTATAAGCACAACTGTGCCTTATCTGATTATTCTCCTTTTATCAACTTAACTGTTTTGCTCATGTTGGAATCGTTGTTGATACGAACAAGGTAATTGCCTTTGGCCTGATGGCTTAAATCAATGGTGGTTTTTGCAGTAGAAGTTGTTTCGGTAGAAATTAACTGACCCAACATGTCGTAAACATTGATGGTGTTTTCACCAATTAAACCGTTGATGTTGATTATTCCGGTTTCATTAGCTGGATTAGGGAACACATTCAAACTGGAGTAATTAGTAACATCGTTTAAACCCACTGCATCGTTATTGCAATAATCCAAACAAATGGTAAACTGTTGATTGGCGCTATACATGGTACCACGGCCATAAAGTCCTGAAGTACGATGTCTCATCCTGAAGAAATTCTGATCGGTGCAAATTGGATTTATCACCGAATCGCTTTGGAAACCAACCACATTGTTATTGTACTTGTGAAGAAAAATTCTTCCACCGGTAGCCAAATTGTCTTCGTTGTCAAATTTCCAGGTAAAAGATGAATCGACAGGCCATCCACCGGCAGGCCAATTAGCCAAGTATGAACCGGGTTGATTCCAATAGTTATAAAACTCAATCAGGTTATACATGCGGTTTGAAATTCTACATGAAGATGTATTGGTAAAGTTATAAGCAGTGGAGGTACAAAGAGTTTGGCTGTCAATAACCGGTTGTGGCATGGCCTGAGAAGCCTGAATAGTGTATGTTACACGTGGGGCAAGCATAAATTCGTAATCGGTTCCAACTCCTAAACCTGAAGCGGTAAAATTAGTCACACTGCGGAAAGTTCCTGAGAAACGCATTACACCGTTACCATCGCTGTATTTTTGCGACCAGGTATAATTTGGCCAAGCGGTATAAGTTCTGCTGGCAGTTCTGCCCAACACAATGGTATCGCCCGAAATGGTTGACATATTACGGAAACAAATGGCGAAATCGCCAGCAATTCTTTTTGGACCGTGAACTAAATTACCACCTACCATGTTTAAAATATTTGTTCCAATAGTGATATCCGGAGTTGAGTCTATTGGTGGCAACACCGGCATGCGGCTGCTATTTAATCCACACAAATACATGCGCACTTTTATACTTTGTTGAGACGTTCTTGTGGTTTTGGCCACAATGCCCTCAATCCCATTAATATCCATAGAGTCGCCACAGTTCTCATAAATTACCCCTACATGGGTTACACCAGTTACAGTAGAAGCAGCCAGTTTAATTACAGGTACGCTGCCTGCGCCCTGCGCTGAGCCTGATTTAAAATAGAATTTGTTGAAATAATAGTGTAAGGTATCAGTTACTGCAAATGTGCTGGTGGAAGGGGTTTGTGCTTTCATTTGAATGGAACCAGTAAATAGTACCGAAGCAAGCAATAGTAATTTTTTCATCATTTTTTAATTTTAAAAATTATTCTGTTTTCAAATTTATAAAAAAAAAGCATTCATCACGTTTATTTTTAACTAAAATATCAGCAATAAGCAATTTAATAAAAGATTGACATTGTTGGTTATGGATTTTTTGTGCCCAAGGCACCTTAAACGGAGATTTTATAAATTTTTAAATTACATTAAACAGTTTGCAAATATTGCTAAATTTACAGCAATTGTAGTTATGCGTGTAAGGTTTAATACCTTAACTGATTTATTAAAAATTCGATTTGTTAAAAAAACCAGCGTTTTTTTGCTTCTGTTATTATTATGCCCTGTTTTTAATCAGGCACAAACCTCACTCGAAGAGGTAAAAAAAGAAGCCAATAAACTGTTTGAAGACGATGAGTTTACTCAGGCCTACAAATTCTACTCACAATTAGTAGCCAATTACCCCAAAGATCCCGAATACAATTACCGCCTTGGGGTGTGTATGATTTACAGCGAACCCGACAAGAAAAAATGCCTTCCGTTTTTAAAATCAGCGGCAGCCAATCCAAAAGAAGCTCCTAAGGATGTTAACTTTTATCTTGGCAAAGCTTATCACATCAATTATCTTTTTGATGAAGCCATTAAGTGCTACAACGCTTTTAAAAGCACCGCCTCCTCCTCCCTGCAAAAAAAATTACAGGTCGATCGCGAAATAAAAGCCTGTGCCCATGGTAAGTTATTATTAAGTAACCTCACAGATTTGGTTATTCAGTCAAAAAAATCGTTAAACGAGTTGGACTATTTCAGAAGCTACGATTTAAGAACCATTGGCGGCAAACTTTTGGTTAAACCCGACGAGTTTAAAAGCAGCATTGACAAAAAGAAAAAAGAAAAATCGGTGGTGTTTTTACCAAAAGGCAGCAATGTGGTGTATTACAGCAGCTACGGCGAAACCCCTGAAAGCGGTAAGGATATTTACACCATAGCCAAACTTCCTAGCGGTCAGTTTGGTAAGCCTCAAAAGGTGGCAGGTATTAATACTGAATTTGATGAGGATTTCCCATTTCTGCATCCTGATGGTAAAACCCTTTATTTTGCGAGCAAAGGCCACAACAGCATGGGTGGTTACGATATTTTTAAAACCGTTTTTAACGAAGAAACCAATTCCTGGTCAAAACCAGAAAACCTCGAATTTCCGGTTAACTCGCCCGACGACGACTTTTTGTTTGTAACCGATTCGCTCGAAAAAACGGCTTTCTTTAGCACAGGGCGACAAAGTCCACCCGGTAAAATTGACGTGTTAAAAGTAAGTACACTTCGCAAACCAATTGATGTGCTCGCCATTAAAGGTAAAGTGCTTAAGGAAAATGCCAACCAAAGTGTTAACAGTATCATCAGCATTAAAAATACAGCCAACGAAGAAGCTATTGGCACTTATAATGCGCAGGACAATGGCGACTATGCCCTTGAATTACCAAACGGTGCTAAACTATTATTTACCGTTGAAACACCTGGTTTAAAAACACAAACCGAAGAAGTGGAGTTGCCATTGGCCACCCGCTCAAAACCTTATGCACAAACCATTACCTACGAAAATGGTACACTAAAAATTATTACCCAGGAAAATGCCAGCGAAGAAAGTTACCTGCAATACCTGAAACTAATTGAGAAAAAAGCCAGGCTGGATGTGAACGAAGGTGAAAACAAACTCAACGCCATTGCTGATAGCAGTGTGGCAAAAAACAAAAAAGATGTAAAACCACAATTGCTCGAAGAACACGGTGGCGCCGCGGTTACCACCAACAACCCTACCACCAAACCCACTACCAATGTGGATAACAAACAACTGGCAAAACTTGCCGAACAGGATGCCGAAGAATCGTTACAAGAGGCCGAACAAATGAAGCGCGATGCAGCCGATGCCTACGAAACCGGACGTAAACAAAACGAAGAAGCCGACAAAAAATTAGCCGAAGCAAACGATGCACTGAAAGGCGCTGAAACAATTAGCAATGAGGAAGAAAAAAATGCCATGATTGCCCGTGCCGAGGAATTAAAAAAATCGGGTGAGAACGACAAAGTGGTAGCCGAAAAAATTCTGGGTTACGCCAAATCGCTGGAAACCGATGCCGCCACCAAACTTAAGGAAGCAGAACTCAACAAGCAATACGCCAATGAACTTGAAAAGAGTTTAACGGCCAAGGATAAGAAAGAAGCCCTTCAGAAAATAGAATCGCTGCAACAACAAATTGCCACCAACAGCGAACAAAAAAAGGAATCGGAAAATGTGGTTAACAGCATAAAAACCGATATCGAACAAAAAGAAAACGAGTTAACGAAACTTGAAAAAATTAATACTGATATCAAGTCCAATATCAACGAAATTAGCACAGTAATAACTGAAACGGAGGACGAACTCTCAAAAACAAAAAAGAAATCGATTAAGGCCGAACTCAATCAAAAAATTGAAGGTTTAAAAACCGATAAAACCGAAAAAGAAAAACAAATTAAAGGCAACGACATTGAAATTGCCAAGGTTAATGAAGAACTTAATACACTTAAAAACGAACTGGATTTAACCACCCGCATTAAAACCGACGACATTGTCGCAAAACCCGCCGCCAATGCCACCCCTACTGCACCTATTGTTAAAGACAATACACCAACTGAAAATACCCCTAATGCCAGTGTTGGCGGACTTTCGTCGAAAAACCTGAAAGAAAAATATGCCGTTAAAATTGCCGTTAATAATCCTTCCGACAAAGTTCAGCTCGAAAGCAGTATCAGCGAATTAAAAAATTTCAATACAGAAATTGAGCAATCACTTAATGACAACCGAACCAAACTCAACAAAACAAAGCAAGCTGCCGAAAAACAAAAAATAAACGCCGAAATAAAACAACTGGATGCCCTGAAAAAACAGAATCAACAGCTCATTGCTCAGCACAATGGCGAATTGCAAAAACTGAATGCCCCTGTGGCGCAGGCAAACGGTGGTGCCAACGATGCAAAAAGCGTTTACACACCAATTAGCGCCACCAATAGCAACGATGCCGTGAGCAAACTTAACACACTGGAAAAACAACTGGTGTTTAACGACAATGACAATTTTGACTTTAACTCTTATCAAAATCCTGCCGCACAAGCCTTAAAGGTGGAAGCGGATGCCAGGATTAACGATGCCATTGCCCGACAAAAGAAATTAAAAGATGAAATTGCCGCTTCTAAAACCACGATTCAAAATTCGGGTAACGATGCCGGAACCTCTACTCTGCCCGTTGTTTCGGGTAATGCCGATGAACTAAACAAAGAGGCCGAAGCCTTCCATAATCAGGCCATAGCCAGGTTTAACGAATCGAAAACAAAATCGGGTGCTGAAAAAGAAAAACTAATGGCCGAATCAAAAGAGCTGGAAGAAAAATCGAACTTAAAACACATTGATATTGCCGAAATTACCAAAAACGAAAACACGGCTACCTTTACTGTCAATAGCGAAAATATCGACAATCTGATAAAAGAAAACAAAGCCGGTGCGGCCGAAGTTACGGAGGCCCGTCAGCTTTACGACGATGCCCAACTGGCCTTTAAAAAATCGCAGGAAATACGCTCCGAGGTTTCGGCACAAGCCAGCAGCGGCGCTAAACTTGGCATACTCAGCAATGCCGAAGAAAAAGAAGCCGAAGCCATTTTAAAACAACAACAGGCCATTGATTTATTAAAAAAATCGAATCCCGATTTTGTACTTAAAACTGTTAACCTAAAAGGCACTTCTAATCCAACCGCCAACAACAGTGGCAACTCCGATATTAATTCAAAACTCAGTGGCGTAAATGAAGGATTGAACGAGCTGGCCAATATAAAAATTGAATCGTACAATAAACTCAGTCAGGCCAATTTGAGCGAGGGAGAAGAACTCACTACTACCATAAAAAATTCGCAGGCAGTGTTGGATGCTAATCCGGTACTTAAATCGGAATTTATTGCAGCCAACAAAAAACTGGAAGCCGCGGATGAAATTAAAAAACAATCAGAAAAAACAGATAATGGCGGCGAAAAACTGAGCCTGTTGGTAGCTTCCATAAAAAAACAAAACGAAGGCATTAAACAACTGAGTGCTTTAAACAACAATCTGGCTAAGCAGTCAGCAACAACAACCGCTGTTACAAGCAATACCGAAACTCCCGCCGCTACAACACCAACACTTGCAACAACCACCGAAACAATTTCATCGGCACAAAATCCAAACACTGCCAACAACACTGTAACAGCCACACCAAATGAAACCGTTGCCACAACCACTACAGAACCTGCAACAGCCCAACCAACCACTGCCACCGTTGATAATACAACACAAACAGGCAATGGCGACAAGCCGGGTTCAAAAAATTTAAGTCAGGAACAATTGCGCGAACTCGCAAAAAACGATACCACCACTGCGCAAACACTCAGCTATTTAAACGAAACAACTCCTGAACTTAATAATCCGCAGGCCAACACTAATTTTAAGCAGGCACTTAACCGGTTAAAAAATTACGAAGCCGATGCTGCAAGCATTGATAAAAAGCTTAATTCTGCCAATAACACAACCGACGGAGGCACTGAACAAGCAGCCATTGGCGCGCAGGAACTAAAAAGCAAATCGGATGTTTTGTTGGTGGAATCAGACGAATTAAGCACTCTGGCCCAGCAAATAAGAAAAGAAGCCCAGCAAAAAGAAGGTGCCGAAAAAGATTCACTGCTTTCAAGAGTAAAAGACCTCGAAACCAAATCGCTCGACCGAAGCATTGAAGGCGCCACCCTGCTCTTTCAATCCAACGAAATTGATGTGGCCAGCAATGCCGCAGCCATTGATGAGTTATTGGCTAAGATGCGCAACGATAATCCGGAACTAAGTGTTGACTTAGCCGCTAAAAAAGAAGAACAAAACAATCTTAAATCGCAGATTCAAAAACTGAGAGAGGAAGCCGAAAGCCAAAACAACAAAGCTGCCAAGCTGGGTGCCATTAATAATGCTGAGGAACGTGAACTCGAATTATTAGCCAAACAAGAACAATTGATTGCCGAATTAAAAAAACAATATCCTGATTACGTGATTAAACCTTTAAACACAGCTAACTTTAATTCGGGAAGCAGCGAACCAAAAGAAGTGCTGTTGCAAAAGAAAAAAGAAGTTCGTGATAACCAGTTTGCCGAGTTAACCAATTTAACCAACGCTTTTAGTCTTGAATTTGAATCGAACAAAAATAAACTTCCTAAAAATCCGGATGCCGATGGACAAAAAGCCAAACAAAGTGTATTGGCATTGAACACCGAATCTAAGCGATTACTTATTAAGTCGGCACAGGAAAAAAACGAAGGAGAAAAACTGAAACTCCTCAATCAATCGGTAAAACTTGGCAACGAGGCCATTGTGCAATTGAACAAACTCATTCCTAAAGGTGCAGCAACTAACAACACAGTGGTACCAGTTGCGGGCACCAATACCGTGATCGCCAGACCAGACAACAATCGTCCCACCACTACTCCAACCACTGCGGTGCGCAATCAAACAGTGGCCAACGAACCTGCAAATAACCCTGGCACTTTCCGCACCGGAGGAATTGAAGTAAGACCGGGCAATGCCTACACAGATGCCCGGCCTATTCCGATGAACGCCAAAGTACAAGATGGTTTGATTTTCAGAGTACAAATTGGCGCCTTTAAAACTCAGTTGCCAAATAATGCATTTAAAGGTCTTAATCCATTAAACGGCGAAACAACTGCCAATGGTTACTTCCGTTACACCGCAGGTAATTTCGTAAAATACGAAGGTGCAAATGCCGTTAAAAACGATTTGCGCAACCTGGGTTATACCGACGCCTTTGTGGTGGCCTACTATAATGGTAAACGCATTACTCTGGGCGAGGCACTTGATTTGTTGAAAAAAGAAGGAAAAACCATTGATGTGAATGCCCCGGAATCGGCCGGCATTACCGCCAATTACAATATTCCACGTGCAGCGCTCAATCCGGCCATTCCTCCTCAAAGAGCAGTTGTGGTAAGCAACGAACTTGAAAAAGTAAATGGTTTATTGTACACCATTCAGATTGGGGTTTACAACAGACAGGTGACCGGTTTGCAGCTCAAAAATCTGAAACCAATTTTTACCGAACAATTGGAAGGAGGTTTGTTCAGATACACGGCTGGTATTTATAACAATACCGAGCGATTAATTGCCGATAAGGCCAAAGTGGTAAATCTGGGAATTAAAGACGCGTTTATTTCGGCTTACCTCAATGGTAAAAAGATTCCGTTTGCTGAGGCAAAAACAAAACAAAGCAGCGATAGCACCATTAAAATGGAAGCTCAGGATCCAATTATTTTCCCAAGTGGCGATGCTTTGAATACCGATGTGGTTCCGGCCAATATTCCAGCCAATAACAATCCGGCACCAGCCATTCAGCCTTTTAGCAATGGAGTGAGCGCCTACCCTGCCGCCACTGCCGAAAATGGTGTTAAAGCCAATGAAAGCGGCGTTAGTTTTAAAGTACAAATTGGTGCTTACAGCAAACAGGTGCCTGCCGATGTTTCGGCCAAATTCCTTTCCATAAAAACATGGCCAATAGAAAACAAACAGGCCAACGGTTTATTTATTTACAACATTGGTAATTTTACCGAAGCCAAATTTGCCAAACAATTAAAAGATGAAGTTATTCGTCTTGGTCTGAATGATGCGTTTATTACCGTTTACAAAGACGGCAAAAAATTATATGGCGCCGAAGCTTCCGGGTATTTATCACGATAAAAACAAAGTCGAATTACTTTAGTGCATTAATCAGGTGGTCGCATTTATCGCTTTGCATGTAATCGGGATTCATGGCAATTCCTTTCAGATTCTCGTTTTCGGTATCGAGGTTATAGAGTGTGACCTTGAGATTATTTTTGTGTGCCTCCTCAATTTCTTTCTTGGTTATCTTTTCCCTGTCCATTGTTATCCCAAAAAGTTTAACAAAAGAATTCATTGAAAGGGCGGTTTTATAATCGTTGGCATGCACAAACAATTTCAATTTACTGCTTTTAGTTTCCATTATTTTAAGAAAGGAGCCGTTGTAGCTTTCAATAAAACAATTTTCTTCGAGTTCGTATTTTATGATCAGCGCCCAGAGTGCATCGGCAAAACCCAATTGCCTGTCTATGTCATCGCCCACCTGCACTTTTGTATCAAAGGTGAAAATAAATTTTTTAAGGTCTGTTCTTTGGTCAAAAAAATCGCTGGCACGAATAAGATGAGCCTTATTAAAGAGAGGTAATTTGTATTTGCAGTTTTTAATTTCATCCCAGTTTTTCTCTCTGATTTTTCCTGATAAATTCGTTCCGTCTTCCAGGTTAAGGTGGTGATAAAGCACCAACACATTGTCTTTGGTTAACTCCACATCCATTTCGGTGCCATCCACTTCCAGCTTTAACACCTCGTTGAGCGATTGCATGGAATTCATGGGATAACGGTAAAGGGTACCACTGCCGCCGTGCCCCATCACACCAATTCGGTTGTTGTTTAGGTTAGTGATATTCCACACCGAAGGATCTTTTTTGCAACCAGAAAAAAGAAGTAAAACAAAGTGGATATAAAAAATGGTTCTCAATTTAAGCATGAAATTAATTAAATTGATTGAAACAAAAACGCCGATTAAAATAACCGGCGTTTTATTATCCTATAGTTTGGATAAATTAAATCATTTCCACACTGCGTTTAATAAATTTGGTGAGGCTTTCTCCCTTTAATAATCCTTGCGAAAGCAGCGCCAAATCTGTAGCTTGTTTGGCCAACGTGCTTTGTTTGTCTTTGTCGGTTTCGCTCAAAATTTTTGAAATAAGCGGATGATTAGAGTTTACCACCAGATTATACATTTCGGGCAAATTACCATAAAAGCCCATTGCGCCACCGCCTAACTGGTTCATGTCTTTCATCCTGCGCATAAATTCGGGGCGCGTTATCAGCATTGGCGAATCGGTTTCGCTCAGGTTTTCAAACACCACGTTAAATTGTTCTTTACTAATGGTGTCTTCAATAACCGGTTGCAATTCTTTTTGTTGTTCTTCAGTAAGTTTTGAAATGGTGTTTTCTTCTTTTTGAATGAGTTTATCCACAGTATCGGCATCCACTCGCACAAACGACACGTCTTTTAATTTGCTTTCGAGGCTGTTGATGTAGTGCGGGTCCAACATGGTATCCATCAACAACACTTCGTAACCACGTGCTTTGGCGGCATCTATATAAGCGTGTTGTTCCTGCACATTGGTGGCATAAAGGTAAACAAGCTTGTTGTCTTTGTTGGTTTGCAGTGGTTTTACCTGGTTTTCAAATTCCTCGAACGTAAAAAATTTACCATCGGTGTTTTTAAACAAGGCAAATTTTACAGCTTTTTCGTAAAACTTCTCATCGCTTAACATGCCATACTGCACAAATATTTTAATGTCGTCCCACTTCTTTTCAAATTCGGCGCGGTCTTTTTTAAATATTTCTTCGAGCTTGTCGGCCACTTTTTTAGTAATGTGTGAGGCAATTTTTTTAACGTTACCATCGGCCTGCAAATAGCTGCGGCTCACGTTCAACGGAATATCCGGACTATCAATCACCCCGCGCAACAGCGTTAAAAAGTCGGGTACAATATTTTCAACGTTATCGGTAACAAACACCTGGTTGCAATACAATTGTATGCGGTCTTTTGGCACCTCGAGTTTGTTGGTGAGTTTTGGAAAATATAAAATACCTGTGAGGTTAAACGGATAATCCACATTTAAGTGAATGTGAAATAGTGGTGACTCGAATTGCATGGGGTACAATTCGCGGTAAAAACTGTTGTAGTCTTCGTCTTTAAGGTCGGCGGGCTTGCGCGTCCAGGCCGGGTTTGGGTTGTTAATGATGTTGTCCACTTCCACTTCGGTGAGTTTTACCTCGCCTTTTTCGTCTTTTTCGCCAGTATCAACGCGGTCTTTTTTGGTACCAAATTTAATTTCAACGGGCAGGAATTTGCAATATTTGGTGAGCAACCCTTCGAGTTTAAATTTTTCAAGATATTCTTCGCAATCGTCGGCAATGTGCAGCACAATGCTGGTGCCACGCGAAGACTGTGTGTTATTTTCTTCAATTTGATATTCGGGGCTGCCATCGCATTCCCAACGCACGGCTTTTGAACCTTCTTTGAAGGAAAGTGAATAAATCTCCACTTTTTTTGCCACCATAAAGGCGGAGTAAAAGCCAAGGCCAAAATGTCCGATTACGACATTTTTGTCAACCTTGTCCTTGTATTTATTTACAAATTCTTCGGCGCCACTAAAGGCAATTTGTGTAATGTATTTCTCAATTTCTTCGGCGGTCATACCAAGGCCTTTGTCCTTAATGGTAATGGTTTTGGCATCTTTGTCCACCAACACTTCTATTTTGAGGTCACCCAGTTCGCCTTTGGCCTCGCCAATGCTGTTAAGGGCTTTGAGTTTTTGTGTGGCATCCACGGCATTACTCACCAATTCGCGTAAAAAGATTTCGTTATCGCTGTAAAGAAATTTTTTAATAATCGGGAAGATGTTTTCGGTTTGTACGTTTATTTTTCCGGTTGTCATGGCTTTAGATTGTTGTTTGTTGCTGTTGCAAAAGCAAAAATGATACCATGCCAAAAAAAGTGACAAATTGACAAGGCTCGGTTTATTGAATGCAAAAAAAGTCCTGCTTTTTTAGGCAGGACTCTTAAATTTTTGAAGAAGAAGTTTATTGAATGGATTAGAGTTTGCTCACGTCAACCGGTTCGTTGTTGTTGGGATAATTGTTGTGGTAAAATTTTTCGAACACAATAAAATCGCCTTCCCATTTTTGAACGCTGACTTGTTTTACGATCACGCGCACATCGTTTTTGTAAGTGGCATCAAACCAGTTTTCGATGTACACCATTCCTTCGGCTTCGTTTGAACCAATGGAGGAGATACCTAAACTGTGTACTTCCTTAATACTGTTTACAAAACTTTGTTCAAACTCTCTGTTGGCGGCTTTGCCAATGCGGGGTTGCTCGCCGAGCTCCTGCATAACCACGTTTTCTGAATAATATTTTTCAAAAGCATCCAACAATTTTCCTTCCGAAATCATTTTGTAGATGTCTTTTCCTCTTTCTAAATAAGTCATTTCTTAAGCATTCATTAATAGAGTGCAAACATAGGTCTTTATTATCATTTAATATTGAACAGTTGTTAATATTCCTGAATTAATAGTGATTTTAAAATTTTTGAATTGATAATCAATAACTTAAATACGATTCGTTTTTTCAACAAAACGGGTTGAATAATTCTTTAACTTGTTTTTTACTATTTGGAATTCTTGTCTGCTGGTTTGAATTACTTTACATCGCCCATCATTTTTTTCATGAGTGGCGAAATGGCGATGATGATGATGCCGCCGATAAGAGCATAAAGGCCCAGTTGTTTGTATCCGTCGGTATAAACCATCATTTTTTGGTAATTGTTGGCGTTTGACGAATCATTCGCTATGTTAGCACCTAATAATCCTGCAAAATACTGCCCATAGGCACTGGCCAAAAACCACATTCCCATAATAACGGCCTGTAGTTTTTTTGGAGAAAGCTTGGTCATAACACCCATGCCTATTGGCGAAAGGCTTAGCTCTCCGAAGGTTATTACGAACCATCCCATTGTGAAAACGCCTAAAGAGGTTACTCCCTGCTCGTTGCTAAAAAACCGTGTAAAATAAAAAATGTAAAAGCCACCTGCCAGAAATAAAAATCCCAAGCCGAATTTTACAATGGTATTGGGTTCCATCTTACGCTTGCCCATCCAAACCCACAATAGGCCCATTAAGGCGGCAAAACAAATTACAAAAAGTGAGTTGGCTGCGTTGTTCACACCATTCGGATCTAGATTTAATCCCAACATGGTACTGCCTAAATTATTGGCAGCAAACAAGCTTAACGAACCCCCACTCTGTTCAAAAAATGCCCAAAAGAAAATAGAGAAAAACATAAATAACAGTGCTGCAATGAGTTTTTTATTTTCATTCCAAGTATAATTTTTCATTTCGTAAATCAGGTAAGCCACGGCAACAGGTCCAATGGTGTACATAAACCTGTCGGTGTATTCCGTTTTAGACACCATCATTATTACCAAAGGAATTAATGCCAGTGATGTGGCATAAGTGGCCAATTCGTATATGGTGCGGCTCTTTTGGCTAAGATGTTCTAAAGGACTTAAACCAATTGGCCCCAGTTTTTTTTGAGTGTTTATAAATGTTAGCAGACTAATTATCATAAACACAGACGAGATGCCGAAGGCCACATTCCATGCCAAATGTTCGGGAATGGTGTTAGCCAATAACTGTCGTTTGGCGATGGCAATACACACATATCCGCCAAACAATGCTCCTAAATTTACTCCGGCATAAAACAAAGAGAAGCCGGCGTCAATTCGGTTATCGCCTGGTTTATACAAGTTGCCCACCATGCTCGAAATGTTGGGTTTAAAAAATCCGGTACCAATGATGTTAAACCCGATGCCAATAAAGAAAAAGGTTTTAGGATCGATGGCAAGCACCAAACTACCGATAATCATTAATATTCCGCCCCAAAACAACGAACGCCTTAAGCCCAGAATTTTATCGGCTAACAGACCGCCAACAAAGGTAAGTGCATACACAAAAGCTTGTGTGGCACCGTATTGTAAATTAGCTTCACCTTCGTCGAGTTTTAGTTCGTGAACCATAAAAAAGGCAAGCATACCGCGCATGCCATAAAAGCTAAAACGTTCCCACATTTCGCTAAAAAACAGTGGCCAAAGTAGTTTTGGGTACTTGCCTTTAAAGTCTTGTATTTGAGATAAATCTTCGATGATTGTATTTTTATCTGATAAAAATCTGTATTAATTCAGCCTTCATTACAGATGAATTTTTAACTCAATCAGGTACTTTACACTTAAAGATAATTTTTAGAAGTTATTAGAAACGCAGATGAATCAAATGATGACAACTTTGTTTCTGATTCATCAAATAAATCATAACCATCTGTGTCATCTGCGTTCTATTGGTCGTTAATACTACTGGTTCTCAGTTGGTATCTGAACTTCTTCCAAGTGTTTTTCGTTCATCATTTTTTGCAACCACGAACTTAGCACAAACAAAATGCCTGCCGCAATTCCTGTCATCACGATAAACAACATAAAGAATTCATACAGATTGGTTATCTCAAAACCTAAAAACGACGGGTAAACAACCGGTTTGGTTGCATCAACTCCATCGCCTGATGGCGGAATGAGCGCGCTTAATGTTCCGGCAAATTTGTTGGCAGCGGCATTGGCTAAAAACCAGGTACCCATCATTAAAGATGATAAACGCAAAGGAGCTAATTTAGATACCATTGATAACCCAATTGGCGACAAACACAATTCGCCCATTGAGTGAATGATGTATAAAGAAACCAACCACCACATGCTTACTTTACCACCTAAACCTAATCCTTTTACGGCAATGGCTATTACAATGTAACCCAGTGCAACCAAAGCCAAGCCATAAGCCATTTTATAAGGTGATGAAGGTTCCATTTTGCGTTGATAAAGGAAACCCCAAATTAAGGTGAATACAGGTGCCAAACAGATAACAGCCAGTGGATTAATTGACTGGAAATAAGAGGCCGGCATTTCCCAATTACCTATGAATCGGTTGGTTTGTCGGTCGGCAAAAAGAGTTAACGAAGCGCCTGCCTGCTCAAAGGCACCCCAGAAGAAAATTACGAAGAAGGCAAGAATAAAAATTACTATAATGCGATTTCTTTCGAGTTTTGTTAAACTTTTATCGGTTAGGATAATAATTGGCATTACCACCATAGCTCCATAAATAAAGTAGCTGATAATTTCCACATCGCTTTGAAACATTTGTTTGAAATTGAGCATAAAAAACACAATGCCAATTGAGCCTGCTATTAGCAACATGCTTTTCACGTCAAGTTTTTTCACCTGTAAGCCTATTTCTTTTCCTTGCTCCGAAATCAAATACTTTTTCTGAAACAAAATAAAACACACCAAGCTAACAACCATGCCTATGCAGGCTGCTAAAAAGCCCCATTTAAAATCCATCGAACCACACACTAAAGGCGAAAAGAAAGCTCCTAAATTAATGCCCATGTAAAAGATAGTAAATGCACTGTCAATTCTTCTGTCGCCAGCAGGATACAATTGCCCAACCATTGTAGAAATATTTGGCTTAAAAAAACCGTTTCCGATAATCAACGATGTTAAGCCCAACCACATAATAGCAATGCCTCCACCTGCACCTGCCGAGGCGCTCAAAAACATGCAAAACTGACCAACGGCCATTAAAAAACCGCCAATAATAATACTCCTTCTGTTGCCTAAAAATTTGTCGCAAAGGTAACCTCCTAATAAAGGCGTTAGATAAACCAGGCCGGTGTAGCTGCCATAAATTTGTGAAGCATCCGCATCCTTTAATAACAAAACCTTTGTCATAAACAAAATGAAAATGGCCCGCATACCATAATAACTGAACCGTTCCCACATTTCTGTAAAGAATAGGAAATAGAGACCAACCGGATGTCCTTTTTTTACGCTTGTTTCTTGCATATCTTAATTTTTAGTTAGGCTTCTAAAATAGGTGTTTTATTTATAATAACAAACCCCCTTGAGGGGGGATGCTTTTTAAAGAAGACAAAACACCTTGTGTAAGATAGTGGATGTTGAAGGCATGGGGAATGCAAGGTGCCGGTGAACGGTTTTTTATGCACTCAATTTGCTTTTCAATAAAATGGACATGGTTGGAGTATGCTTACCATGGGTATGTAAATAAAAGCCTGAGGCGGCTACGCAGTTGAAAAATGTAGCTACATGGTTTTGTTAAACTGCCATTATTTTATAACTTTATTACTGAAAAAAAACAACCACATGAAAAAAACTTACAACCTCTTAATTACTCTGCTTTTTTGTTCCCCGTTTATTAAGGCACAAACCTTTAATTTTTCAACAAGCCCAACACCATCTATAATCACAGGTGGTTATACCGTGCAGGCAACAGTAAGCTCTACTTTGGCAGGCGCTACCAGTTATAGCTGGACCGTTGCTACTGCAGCCGCCTCGTGTGCTGCCACGCAAACGGTTCAGTCAACTTCTCTTCCCTCGGGCACCGTGTGTACCTTTACATTTCCCTGCTGCACCAATTATACCTTGTCGTGCACCGGATATAACGGTTCAACAATAATAGGTTCGCCCATAACAAAAGTAGCCATATGCTCTACAGGAGGTACAAACTCTTTAATGGATTTAAACATAAGCAGTATTAAACTATTTCCTAACCCAGCCCACAATTTCATTAACATTGAGAGCGATATTGAAAACGTTTTTGTGGAAGTTTTCGATATTCTGGGGCACAGCATAAGCTTGCCTGTAGAAAAAGTTGGCGCCAGAATACAAACAATAAATACCAGCTCACTGGCTCCGGGAATATATTATGTAACAATAAGCAATGGCCGTGCCTTTGAAGTGCACAAGGCAATCATAAATTAGGTCGTAGATAAGGATTAATAAACGTGCTGGCCGCCGTTGATGCTGTAATTGGCACCGGTAATAAAACTGGTTTCTTCGCTGGCTAAAAAACTTACCAAATGCGCCACCTCATGTGTGCCACCCAATCGGCCCATTGGCACCTGCGCCACAATTTGTGCCAACACTTTTTCAGGCACTGCCATTACCATGTCGGTACCAATGTAACCCGGCGAAATGGTGTTTACCGTAATGCCATATTTTGCCACTTCCATGGCCAGCGATTTGGTAAACCCGTGCATGCCCGCTTTGGCCGCACTGTAATTGGTTTGCCCAAACTGTCCACGCTGACCGTTAACAGATGATATATTAATAATACGTCCGAATTTGCGTTGAATCATGCCATCAATTACGTGGCGCGAACAATTAAACACGCTGTTGAGGTTGGTATTAATAACCGCATTCCAGTCCTCCTTTTTCATGTTCACCAAACGTCCGTCGCGGGTAATACCGGCATTGTTCACCAGGGTATCAATGGTGCCCACTTCAGTTTCTATTTTACGAATCATTTCTCCGGCACTGTCAAAATCGCTCACGTCCCCATGAAAGAGTTGAATATCGTACCCTTCGGCTTTCATATCGGCCATCCACTTTTCGGCTTTTTCCTTGGTGTGATAATTTCCCACAACGTGGTAACCGTCTTTATATAATTCTTTGCACATGGCAGTACCCAGGCCACCGGTGGCACCGGTTACCAAAACAATTCGTTTATTTTGCTTATCCATAGTTTTTAATTTTTATTTAAACCTAAGTACTGTATCTCCTTAAAAGGTTAAGGCGGTGTTATTAGTTTTTTATTTTATCAAGGTTCATAATGGTGGCTTCACCGCTGGTACAAACCAAACCGTCAGGATTTTTAATCAGCGTTTCAACCACAGCCCGGTTTTTATCTTTTAAAACTTCCTTTACGGTAAAAACAGCTTCGTATTGCGTGTCCACATACATTGGTTTTAAAAAACTGAGCGATTGCTTAAGGTAAATGGTACCTTCGCCCGGAAACAAGGTGCCAAACACCTTACTGAATAAGGAAGCGCTTAACATACCGTGCATAATTGGCCGCTTAAACATGGTGCCTGCTGCATAGGCTGCATCGGTGTGTACGGGATTGTTATCGCCTGTAACCTTTGCAAATTGGTTCACTTCTTCCTGTGAAAACTGGAACTTGTGCGTGTAAACTTCGTTTAGTTGAAACATAGATTGGGAGATTGATGAAGCCTAAAGTAATAATCTAAATAGTATTTTCAAAACATTTTTTAAAATGTGCTTATATATGCCTTAACATCCTTCCAATTAAGGTGAGGCAGAATGATTTTTTAATATAGAACTTAAGCTGCCAACCTGTGGCTAAAACAAAAGAAAGCGTAAATTTAGCGTCTGATCAGGCAACAACTAATTTTTAATTTTTTAAATAAAAGGCATGAACTATCCACAAATTATACTAGGTAAAGGCAAGGAATTTTCGCTGCAACGCAGGCATCCATGGGTGTTTTCGGGAGCCATTGCAAAAAAAGATGCCAACCTGCAGGATGGTGAAACGGTTGAAGTGTTTTCGAATAAAAACGAATACCTGGCCACCGGTTATTATGCCGGAGGCAGCATTGCCGTGCGCATTATTTCTTTTGAACAACGCCCCATTGACGCCGGTTTTTGGCTCGATAAAATTAAAAAAGCCTGGGATTACCGCAGCCACCTTAACCTGCTGAACGAAACCACCAATGTATGCCGTCTGTTTTTTGGTGAGGGAGATGGTGTGCCCGGACTGATTATTGATTATTACAATGGCCACGCAGTGTTGCAGGCCCACTCGTGGGGGGTATATCTGCAAAAAGACAATATTTGTGAAGCCATAAAAAGTGTATTAGGCAATAACCTAATTAGCATTTACGATAAAAGTGCCGAAACCCTCTCTAAACATCATTCCGAAAAAACCACCAATGGCTTTTTGTTTGGCAACCTTGAAGGCGATTTGGTGGTAAAGGAAAACGGCCATTTATTTAAAATTGATTTTATTAACGGACAAAAAACCGTTTTTTTTATTGACCAACGCAACAACCGCCAGTTACTCGGGCAGTATTGCAAGGGCAAACAGGTATTAAACACATTTTCGTACACCGGTGGTTTTTCGGTTTATGCAGCAGCGGCCGGAGCCAGCCATGTGGATTCGGTAGATGTGAGTCAAAGCGCCATTGATTTGTGCAACCACAACATGACTCTTAATAATTTAGGCAATCACACAGGAATTGCCCTCGACACTTTTGACTTTTTAAAAGATAAAAAAGACCAATACGATGTGATTGTGCTGGATCCGCCTGCCTTTGCTAAGAGCCGCGACAGCAAACACAACGCGGTGCAGGCTTACAAACGGTTAAACGTGCTGGCTATGAAACTGATAAAGAAAAACGGCATTTTATTTACATTTAGTTGCAGTGGTGTGGTGGATAAATTTTTATTTTACAATACCATTACCTCGGCTGCCCTGGAATGTGGACGTAATATAAAAGTGCTGCATTACCTTAACCAACCGCCCGATCATCCAGTAACCCCTTATTTTTCGGAAGGAGAATACTTAAAAGGCATGGTGCTTTGGGTGGAGTAAGTTGAAAGTTCAAAGTTGAAAGTTGAGAGTTGAAAGTTCAGAGTTCAAAGTTGAAAGTTCAAAGGATTGTTCTTGCTTCTTGAATCTTGCTTCTTGTCTCTTGCCTATTGCACTTTAGTCTCTTCAATCCCAATAGTCCCTTCCATCACTTTAGTCTCTTCCATCTTTTTAGTCCCTTCAATCCCTTCCATCCATTTAGTCCCTTCCATCCCTTTAGTCTCTTCATTCCCTTTAGTCCCTTTAGTCCCTTCAATCCCTTCCATCCCAAAATTAACACCTGTTTTTCAGCAATAAGCCTTAAATTTGCTTCTTATGATTTTAAGCGAGCAACCTACCTTATTAGCTAATTCAAACTATTCGAAAGAATTAAAAGCCATTGCCGAAAAAGTTTATGATGGTCAACGTATTACATTTGAAGACGGCGTCACCCTTTATAAGGAAGCCGATCTTGGATTTGTGGGCGCATTAGCCAATTATGTGCGTGAGAAAAAAAATGGCAATTATGTGTATTTTAATCACAACTTTCATGTTGAGCCTACCAATGTATGTGTTTACTCCTGCGCCTTTTGCTCTTACTCGCGCCTTATTAAGCACCGCGAACAGGGTTGGGAATTGTCGGTGGACCAAATTATGGACATTATCAAAGGCTACGACAATCAGGCAGTTACCGAAGTACACATTACCGGTGGTGTTGTTCCTAAACAGGATTTAGATTTTTACAGCACCTTGTTTCGCCGCATTAAGGCCCACCGCCCCGAACTGCACGTTAAAGCCCTTACGCCTGTAGAATTTCATTACATATTTAAGAAAGCCAAACTAACTTACGAAGAAGGCTTAAAAATTTTTAAAGATGCGGGTTTAGACAGCATTCCAGGTGGCGGTGCCGAAATTTTTGATAAGGATATTCGCGACCAGATTGCAGGTGGCAAATGCACTGCCGAAGAATGGCTTACCCTGCACGAATTGTGGCACAACATGGGCATGCACTCTAATGCCACCATGCTTTACGGCCACATTGAAACTTTTGAACACCGCGTGGACCACATGAACCGTTTGCGCGAATTGCAGGATAAAACCAATGGATTTAATGCATTTATTCCTTTAAAATTCCGTAACAAAGAAAACCAAATGTCGCATGTGCCTGAGGTGAGTGTGATTGAGGATTTACGTAATTACGCTATTGCACGTATCTATTTAGATAATTTTCAGCACATAAAATCGTATTGGGCCATGATAGGTAGAAACACAGCTCAGCTTTCGCTTAACTTTGGCACCGACGATTTAGATGGAACCATTGAAGATACCACCAAAATATACTCTATGGCGGGGTCTGAAGAACAAAATCCAAAACTAAGCACTCAGCAGTTGGTT
>JADLED010000306.1 GCA_020846335.1 Bacteroidia bacterium | reverse complement strand
TAATAAAAGCTGATACGGACGTTTTAAACCCCAAACTAAGAACTTGGTGTAGCCTTTTTGAAATGATGGCCACGCTTTGGTTTGAAAGTTTTCGATGACTTTGTATAAAAACAAGCGATGTATAATCATAAACAGTGCAAAGAAAATCATGAGATTGCCAAAGGCCATATTGCCAGCAGCATAAAAGATAATGGCAACGATGCCATATAACACTAAGCGCAACCATGCTTTGCGGTTAATTTTACCATAGTTTTGAAATTCTTCTTTATGTGATTTCATAAAGTCAACCGCAAATACCGGATTAATAATGTATGCTACAAATAAGGAAGCTAACAGCGTAATAATTAACGTAACTGGTAAAAAGAACATAAATTTACCAATAATGCCAGGCCAAAATGCCAGAGGAATAAAAGGCGCCAATGTGGTTATAGTGCCACTAAGCACTGGTAAAAACACTTCGCCGGCCGCTTGTTTGGCCGCTACTTTAATATTCTTCTTTCCGTTATCAAATATGCGATGTGTGTTTTCAATTACCACAATAGCATCATCTACCACAATACCCAGCGCCAATAAAAATGCAAAAAGTACAATCATATTTAAGCTAAAGCCTATACTTGGCATAAACAAAAATGCAATGAACATGGATAAGGGAACGGATAATGCCACAAATAAAGCATTGGTAACTCCCATAAAAAACATGAGGATAAGCGTAACCAAAATAAAACCAATAATAATGGTATTGATTAAATCGTGAAGGGTAACTTTAGTTTTATCGGACTGGTCGGCGGTTACTTTAATATCGATGTTGGAAGGAAACTCCGATTTTTTCATTTCGGCGATAATTTCTTTTATTTTGTCAGAAGCAGAAATTAAATTTTCGCCGGCTCTTTTAATAACATTTAGGGTAATTACATTTTTGCCTCCCAGGCGGGCGTAACTTTGTGTTTCGGCAACCGTATCAATTATTTGAGCAAAGTCTTTAAGGTAAACTTTAGCGCCAGACTGACCAGAAATAATCAGTTCCTTAATTTCTTCTATTGATTTGAATTCGTTTTTTATGCTTATGGTGCGTTTGGTGCCATCCATGGGTATCTGGCCGCCGCTAATGGTAATGTTCTCGCTACCAATGGTACGTTCTAAATCGCCCATTCCCATTTGCAGGGTTTGCATTTTGTACATGTCGAGGTTAATTTGAATTTCGCGATCGGGAGCACCTACCATTTTAACTTCGGTTATTTCTTTCAGGCCTTCAATCCGGTCTTTTAAATCATCGGCATATTCTTTCAGTTTTTGTAAATCCATATCACCGGCTATGTTCACATACATAATTGGTAATTCGGAAAATGCCAGTTCTTTTACAAATGGCTGACGTGTTAATCCAGTAGGTAAGTCAGATTTTGCTTCGTCAACCTTGTCCTTAATTTGTTGTCTTGCTTTATCTATGGTAACATTGGTATTAAACTCAACGGTAATTAACGAAACATCCTGCATGGAGTTGCTTGTTAATTTTTTAACACCTGGAATGGATTTAAGTTTTTTCTCAAGTGGCTTTGTAATTGTGTTCTCGATATTGCTTGGAGAATTTCCTGCATAAACAGTACTCACAAAAAATTTGGGAACTACAATATCCGGAAAACTTTCTTTTGGTAAACCGTTGTATGCTTTAATGCCCAACAACGTAATAATAACGGTAACAATGTATATGGCAGTTTTATTATCAATGGCCCAACTGCTTGGTTTAAATTGTTTAAAATCCATGTTTCTAAAATTTTTGATTTGAATTATTTTATGTTTTGAAGAGTTGACAGGCAACTCCAATCAATTAAATTTCAAATCCGTTAGTGTTTTTTAATTTGAATTGCGTCGCCTTCATTTAATCCGTCGTAACCTTCTGTAATAAGAAGGTCGGTTTCGTTTAACCCGGCTTTAATTTCGGCCACTCCGGCATATTCTCTGCCTAACACAATATTGCGCTTAGCAGCTTTCTTGCCATCAGCCACCAAAACATAGTGTTGTCCCTTTAAATCTTTTTGCACATAACTTAGTGGTAACGAGATAACCGGTTTTTCACTTTTGTAATCATTTATTTTAAGAAAGGCAATTTGGTTGGGGTGGTATTCTTTGTTGTTATTCAATAAAATTTCAACACCAAATGTTCTGTTCATGGCACTGATTGAGCGCGAGGCATAATTAATTCTGGCAGATAAAGTATCGTCAGAATCCGGAAATTTAATATGAACTTCATCGCCTTTATGCACTTTTGAAGCAAAGCTTTCGGCCAAATCTGCTTTTATTTTAAGGTTATTAAAATTAACTACGCGAATAGCAGGCATGCCGGGTGCGGTGAGTTGCCCAAGCTTAATGTCCACGGCATCCACTGTGCCATCAATGGGTGAAATTATGCGCGACATGCGCACTTGTTCCTGCAAGGTGGCCAGTTTTTTTTCCATACTTTCTTTTTGTGTTTTGGCCTGAAGGAATTGCATTTCGGTACCAATTTTTTGATCCCAAAGTGCTTTTTGTTTATCATAAAGCTGGTTTACCAGTTCAGCATTAATTTGTAAATCAGAAATGCTTTGTTGCAAGGCACGTGCATCCGTTTCGGCCAAAACCTGACCTTTGGTAACAACGTCGCCTGGTTTAACGTTAATTTTTGTAACGGTTCCCGGCATTTCGGCGGCCAACGACACATTTTCTTCGGCATCCACATGACCTTGAACGTTAATGTAGGTTTTAAAAACAATTGGTGTAATGGCGGCTGCCTCCACAAGTGTAAATTTTTTAGCAGAATCGCCTTCCAGTTTAGAAAGTTTTGCTGCTATTTCAGAGAGCTGCGTTTTTAGTTCGGCTTGTTTGGCTTTTAATTCGCTAACGCTTTCTTCGGTTTTACCACCGCAGGAAGCCAGTGAAATTGCGAGAACCAAAATGGCGGAATTTAAAACTGTAAATTTTGAAGTGTGAATTGTGAATCGTGACATATCTTTTGTTTTTAATATTATTTTAAATTTTATTTTACAAGGGTTCCGGTGGCTTTTTGGTAGTCGATTTTGGCAGAGAGTAAATCGTACACGGCATTGTAATAATTTATCTGAGACTCTTTAAGAGATGCCTCTGCATTTACAATTTCGAGATTACTGCCAACACCCGCTGCAAACTTTTTATTGGAAACTTCTAAAATGTGTTGCGCCAGGTCCATATTTTTTTTCTGAATTTTCATACTTACCAAAGCATTGTTGTAGGATACAACCGCCGAGTTGGCTTCAAGTTCGGCAGCTTGTTCAACATTTTTAAGAGTGTTTAAACTTTTTTGTGAGGCTACCTTGGCTTGTTGAATTTTATAATGGCGTTGTAATCCGTCAAAAATATTTACATTAAGTGTTAACCCAATCAGGTTAGTTGAAAACCATCTTGTGCGCAGGTCTTTTTGATCGAATTCAAAAAAATTGAATTTTGGACGCATGGCATTTAATTGAAACGAGCCGTAAGCCGCCAATGTTGGCATGTAGCCATACTTTAGTCGTTTAACATCCAGGTCCAGCAGTGTTTGTTGCGATTGCAATACCTGGTAATCCGGACGGCTTTTAACGTTAATGGAAGCGAGGGTCATTTCCTGATTTTGATCCTGTTCAGTATCCAGTTTATCGGTCAGTTCAATTTCATCACTTAACTTAAATCCCATCTGAAACTTCAAAGCAGTTTTGGTAAGTCCAACCAGGTTTTCAGTTTTATTTTTCTCATTCATTAAATTGTTCATCTGCACTTCCAAACGCTCTACTTCAATCTGTTCCACAAAACCCTGTTTGTTGTAAGCCGATAAATCATCAAACGCTTTTTTTAATCGTGTAAGATTTGCATCAAACAGTTTCAGTCTTTCGGTATTAACCAACACCATGTAATACGCCTTTGAAATTTGTTGCGCAATATCGGTTTTGGTACGTTTCAGATTAATTTCATAAAGTCCCACAAATTCTTTCGATGCTTTTAAACCAAACAAATAGTCGCTGCTAAAAATGAGTTGCGAAGCCGACATCCCAACAGAAGCATTCCATTTTAACCCAAACTGAAGTGCCTGTAACTGATCTGCGGGTGCAAATGGATTAAACGCGCTGGCCTTCACTACAGAATAGGGAATGTCCATAAAATATTTGCCATCCACGCTTCCGTTTAGTTGTGGCAAACCCAAACCTAAAATTTCATTTTTGCGATAAATGGCATTTTGTTTATCCAAGTCGGCATTTAACATGTTGGGACTGTTCTTTAAACCGTACTCTACCGCCTGCTGCAGACTAAAGCTGTTGGATTTGCTTTCCTGTGCATTGGCATGAATTGTTACCAGACTAATAACAAAAAGTGCCGTGTATTTTTTTATTTTTATCATAGATTGAATTAATTTGTTGCGTGTAATTTTTTGTAATTGCTTATCAGCTCATGGCCTTTCAAAGTACTGATGCCATAAACAAACATTTCGAGCAAAATTTCGTTAGTCTTAGTAAAACTTATTTTTTCAAAACTGAAATAATTGCCAAACATCAGCATGTCCAGTTGTGCCAAACGGAACCTGGAAGCAAATTCAATGTTCACATCCTGTCGGTAAATGCCCATTTCAATGCCTTTTTTAATGTTGCGGTAAACATCTTTGTAGGCACATTCTTCCTTAAATTTTTGAAAACGCTTGTAGGCTACAGGATAAAATTTTTGCAAATCCAAAAAGAAAAGTGGATTTATGTTTTGCATCATTTCTCGCATTTTGGCCGAAATCAGCATAATTTCACGAATCGGATCTTTGGCATTCTCACCAATCTCTTTAAAAGATTTTTCCTGACCAAGCATTTCAAACTCGCAGAGCTGATTCACCAAATCATCTTTTTCTTTGTAAAACTGATAAATGGTTTTTTTAGACATGCCCAACTCACGCGCAATATCATCCATAGTTACGTGCTTGATGCCGTATCTGAAAAACATGCCCAATGCTGTTTTTAATATTTTTTCTTGTGGCTCCATTCTAAAATTCGGGCACAAAACTATGGAAACTTTAATTGTCTTGCAAGTTTCCGTTGAAAAATATTTTTTCGCATCTTTGCTTTTGAATGGAAGCACCAAAAATCAGCCGTTTTAAACGTTTCAGGGCCTCGCTGCGGAATAAATACCGTTTGGTGATTCTTAATGACAGTACATACAGCGAGAAATTTTCGCTCCGCCTTTCGCCCTGGGGCTTAATTATTGGTGCCGCGGCCATTACCATTGTGATGACAACGCTGGTAATCAGTTTTGTGGCTTTTACGCCTCTAAAAGAGTATATTCCCGGCTACGGAAACATTGCCGAGCGCAAGCAAATTCTGGAACTGAGTCTTAAAACCGATTCGCTGGAACGTACTTTAGACGAGCGCGACCTTTACCTGAAAAGTGTGCTCAACGTTTTTAATGGCAATGTGGAAACCAAAGGACCAAAACCAACAAAAGATACCACAGGAAAATACACCCTGCGCGATGCCAAACCTAGCAAAACCGACATTGAATTTAGAAATGAATACGAAGAACTAAAAGATAAAGGTACCACTGCCACTGCTAAAATAAAATACAGCGGTTTGGGCGATTTGGTTTTTTTTACGCCGGTAAAAGGCATTATTACCAATTCGTTTAATTTAAGCGACGAGCATTTTGGCGTGGACGTTGTTACCAAGCCTGACGAGACCATAAAATGCACACTGGATGGCACCATTATTTTTACCGGCTTCTCGTCAAAGGACGGCAACATTGTGCAGGTGCAGCACAACAATAATCTGGTGAGCATTTACAAACATTGTTCGGCGTTTTTAAAACAAACCGGCAATCGGGTAAAGTCGGGCGAAGTGATTGCGGTGGTGGGAAACACCGGCGAAAAAAGCAATGGCCCTCACTTGCATTTTGAATTGTGGTTTAATGGCACCCCCATTAACCCACAGGAGTTTGTTGCTTTTTAAACCAGGCAACAGAGCAGAACAATGTATTAAATATGGCGTAAAAGCCAACACCTGCCTGTGTTTCAAGAGTGTCTTCGGTAACAAACGATACCAGTAATAACACCATAAAAATAGGATAGAGCGGATGCAGGTAGCGGCGCAATGTGAATACGGGATAAAATATGGCCAGTAAAAAAAGTACAAAACCTGTTAAACCAAAACAAACGGCAATACTCAAAAACTGATTGTGTGTTCGCTTATACCATTCGGGTTTTAACTCCGGAAAATCTTTTTTATAAATTTTATTCAGTTCGGCTTGGGTATCGCCGGTACCAACACCAAACAGTAAGTGTTCACCTATTACCTTTTTGGCAGCCTGCCAGTAATACCAGCGCATGGTTAAGGAATGGCCGTTCACATCGCCTTTATTTTTGTAATCGTCGGCCTCGTTAATTAATTCATACAATCTTTTGTGCAGATAGCTCCATTCAGGAAACTGATAATTAACCACGTTGTTTTGTATGTTTTTTAAATCGTCGTTGCTGAGGGCATTTACCCCATCTACATCCTTATTTAAGGATTTGCTGGCAAGGTACCTTACCAAAACTTCGTAGCGTTTTAAATTGTGTTGTGATTCGTAGCTAAATGTGTCGTCAGGAACGCGCTTGTTCCAGGAATTGCGTAAATCTTCCAGTTGAAGATTGATTAATACATAATTCCCGTTTTCCTTTTGTCCCAGAGTATCAAAATGAATAAGCGGACGACCTTTGGCATTTACTTTCTTAAGTACGTTGTATTCGGTGTGATTAACCCTGAGCTGCTCATTTTGTGTTGTAATGATAAAACGACCAAACAAAAGAGCTGCAAGTATAAGCGCGGCAACTACAGAAATTTTAAGGGCCATTTTTTGATTTCTTAAAAGAAGAAAGGAGGCAATCAGCACCAGAATAGCAAAGTTAACAAGGCCCGAAGCCAGGCCCATGGCCACAAGTACAAATACAAGGTAAAGACCGATACAGGCAAAAATTAAACGCTTTTTTAACCCGGTGTTTTTGTAAAAAAAGTAAACACAAATGGCAATGCCCAGATTTATGAAAAGTCCCAGCCGGATGTGACTCATAAACCGCGACACGTCCCTTACTTCTTCGTTATGTTTCCACACAAAACTGTAAAACAGACTCCATGCTGTGGTAATTATGCAGGCCACTAAAAAAGCATAAAGAGTGCGGTTGAGTTCTTTTTCAGACAATGGTTTTGCATTAAAAAAAACCAAAGGCAAAACAATCAAAGGCAGGTTTATACGAAAGGCATTCATGGCCCAATCCATATCGTCGGAATAAGCGAAACCCACAACGGCCATTAAAAATGGAGAAATCAGAATCCAGAACAGTGGGTTGGATTTATAATCCTGCCACTTGCCTTTAAAATTACCCTGCAACAGCCAGTTGGCACCCAGCAGAATAATGGGGAAACTTGCCAGGGCCTTGCCGAACATAATAAAAAAGACCAATGCGGCTGTAAGAAATAAAAAAATGTATCTATGTGTTTTTTCGCCAAGCACAATTGCCTTAAAGAAACGAAAAAAATGACGATAAATTATGTGGGAGATAAAAAATCATCACAACACAATTGCTAATGGTATTTTGGTTAACAATAATTTCTGAAATTCAGAATACAGTTCTGAACGAAAGACCTTTTAATTTTCAGATTTTTCAACCACCACTGCGGTGCCGTATGCTAAAACTTCGGTAAGGCCACTCATTACTTCATTGGCATCATAACGCATGTTAATGATTGCGTTGGCACCTAATTCGCCGGCATGTTTTATCATTAGTTGCAGGGCTTCTTCTCTGGCCTTTTCGCACAACTCGGTATAAATGGAGCTTCTGCCGCCAAAAATGGTCATAAAACCACCAGCCATGTTGCCTAAAATACTTCTCGAACGCACGGTAATGCCTCTTACAAGGCCGAGTTGTTTTACTACTTTATACCCTTCGAGCGATGTGCTGGTTGTAATTAATGAAAGATTTGCCATTGTTTAATTTTTAAAACGAAAGTAAGTAATTGAACGAACTATATGCTTTAAATCTTTGGCAAATCTTTCTAATAGTGTGGTCGGTTATCTACCCGGTACCTCAAATTTCAAATTCTTTTTTGGCGAGTTCTTTTTGCGGTGTTTTTAATGCAATGCTGTATTTACCTTTGGCAAGCCCTTTTACCGGGATGTTAAGGGCAAAGGAATTGTTTTGGCCGGACTTAATCCACTCACATTTTACCTGACACACCTGTTGCCCTTTGGCATCAAACACATACAACGTGGCATATTCTTCGGTATCTGATGAATAAGCAAGTTTGCCTTTTAACACAAGGGGATAGTTGTAAATGGTGCCATTGTTAAACACATAAGTGCCCGAAATCAAACTGTACCAGGGCATTACTTCGCCTTTCATGTTACACACCAATTGTTTTAGAGGCAACAACAAGGTATCATTAATACCGGAAATGGTAGCCGTTGGTTTTTTATCGCTGAGTGCCCAAATGGCTTGTTGTTCGGTGTCGTTATTAAATTTACCGGCGTTTAAAAAGCGGGCCAGTTTTACCAGATTGCTATCGGCCATTTTATTTACATCGTATTTGGCATTTGCAGGAGGTGCGCTGTTGGAGGCCTGGCAACAGTAACCTTTAATCTTGAAATTTTTCTCTTCCAAATTCCTGAGTGAAATAAATTCCTCCTTCACAATCAAAATATCCTGCACTTTATCGTCGAGCGAATTTAAACGTCTTCCGGCCTCCACTTCAATTATTAAGGAGTCTTTCGAAAGGTTTTTTAAATCCATATTCACACAATAGCCCTGGTATCCGCCCAATCCGGTTACT
>JADLED010000305.1 GCA_020846335.1 Bacteroidia bacterium | reverse complement strand
TCTCTCCCGGACAGGTATTTGGCAACGTATGTAAAATAATTAACAAACGCCTCGGCTAACAACTCTCAACTCTAAACTTTGAACTCTAAACTTTAAACTTTGAACTCTCAACTTTGAACTTTAAACTCTCAACTTTGAACTTTAAACTCTAAACTTTGAACTTTAAACTCTCAACTCTAAACACTCAACTCTAACCTCAATGGAATTCATCTCCCCCCTACTCCTCAACTACTGCGAAAATCACTCCGAAAAGGAACCCGAATTGTTACATCAGCTCAACCGGCAAACCCATTTAAAAATTGGCAGTCCACGCATGTTAAGTGGTCACCTACAAGGTCGCTTTTTAAGTTTTATTTCTAAAATGCAGCAACCGCTCAACATTCTCGAAATTGGCACCTACACCGGCTACTCGGCCCTATGTTTGGCAGAAGGATTAAAAGAAGGCGGAAAATTAATTACCATAGACCCCAACGAAGAAACCAATTTATTTGCGGGGCGTTTTATGTCACAATCGCCATTTGCACAAAAGATTGAATTGCTAAGTGGTTTGGCGCAAAACATCATTCCCACTTTATCACAAAATTTTGACCTGGTTTTTATAGATGCCGACAAACGCAATTACTCCTTGTATTTTGATTTGGTAATAGATAAGGTAAATAAAGGAGGAATAATAATTGCCGACAATGTGCTTTGGAGTGGCAAGGTAATTGAAGAAAAAATGGACGAAGACACCCTGTGCATTCACCAATTCAATCAGAAAATTAATTCGGATGAGCGCATAGAAAATCTTTTACTGCCAATCAGAGATGGCCTAATGATGATGCGGAGGAAATAGTTATAGGCCGGTTCTAAATTACAGTGAAAAATATGCGAACACTTAATATTAAACGAAATCTTATGTTTTTATTCTAACAGAAACCAGTAATTAAATTCTAAGTTCATTTGATATTAATTTTAAGAATTTAACATGTATAGTAGCGTGAAAATTTTAAAGTCCTGTGCTTTTGCGCCAGGGATAGGGCAAAAGCCTGGTAGGCTTTTGAGCCAGTTTGTGCGTTAACGGTTTGTTTGAGCTCCTTAATCCAACCGCCTTTCGATGAAAACTCAGGTAACGGTTGGATTAAGAGCGAGCCGCGACAGCCCGCCCGTCTGCCTGCCATTGTGCAGGCTTGTGTGCGGCAGGCGGGGGCGCCCAAATACTTGCAGTGAGCTTGTGTATTAATAAAAAGACTTTAAAAGACTGAATTTTTAGTTAAAGAAATAAACTACATTAGTCTTTGCAAAATACTCTATTTGCGATACTATGAAGTTCAAAACAAGTGTAATAAAAAAGTTCATTGTATTGTGGATCCTTATTACTGTAGTAAGCTCTGCCAATTCCCAATCCGATTCCACCACAAATCAAAACCTGACACCATCTTCAGGTAATCATGTAAACACCTATAATAACACCCCCTTTAACCAACAAAACAATTGGAAAAACTGGGCCATTAAAGGCAAAGTGCTTCCTGAAATTTTTTTGGTAGGGAGCGGCATTACCGGCTCCATTGGCTTTGAATGGGGCTTCGCAAAAAATCAATCCATTGGCATTGATTACGTGTATCACAAATACAGTTTTGATGGCGCCGATGTTTACGATTCTCTGTCCGACCAATACATAAGCGAGCCGCGGCAGCGCATTACCGACGAAGCCCTGTTTTTAAATTACCGCTACTACTTCAATGCCCAAAAAATCCGTCAAAAATCGGGCATTGCGCCATACCTGGGATGTTTTACACGTGTGGCCAAACAAACCTATATTTACGATAAGGGTTATGTTAAAACCGATGATGTTGTTCGCGAAAACCAGGTTTCGTTTGGCATAATGTACGGACTATTGGGCGAAATTAACCACTACCAGCGAACCGACCGCTCCTTTTGTATCGACGCTTATGTTGGCCTGTTTATTAAACAAAAAGAACGTATTCACGAATATCCCGGCCCGGATAAAAATCTGGTTCGCAGCTCCGAATTCCCCGTCAATTATGGTTTCCGAATTGGCCTTAACCTAAGTATTGTGTCCGTACACAGTCGTCATAAATAACGCATCAGTTGAAATCAATCATTCATAGCCTTTACAAAAAACAACTTTTGTTGTTGAGCATACTTTTAACAATGACTCTAAAAAGTCAAACTGCCGATTCCACCCGGTTTAAAAACAAATACCTTCATTTTTTAGCACAACCCGGCAAAGGCGCTCAGGCTCGCATGCTCACAGTCAGCTATCAATTTCTTTACTCTCCTCCCGGCGGTGCCTTTCGCACTTGTGGTCTGTACCCCGGCTTTGGCTGGAATTTGGCCCGTTTTGTGTCTGATAAATTTATACTTGGAATTTGTGTGGATGCAAAAGGCGTGAAAGGATTTACCAGACAATACTTTTCATCTGAATTTACCAATGATTTTAATTCTGCTTACATCCAACAATACACCGACCCCCGTGATTCGGCCCGAGCAGGCTATGTAAAAGATGCCATTAACGGCAAAGGCATGCATGGCAATTATCTCGGCAACATTGGCATTATGTTTTCGCCCTTCCCGCAAAAATACGGCGGCATATTAATTATCGTGAAAAAAGGCTACCGCGACTACCCAATTTTTGGCACCTATGGCGATAAGCGCATTGCCGACGGGGAACGGGAAAATGTGAGTTTTGATCTGTCAGGAAATTTTTCACTCGAAGTAAGTCTTAAACCTGTGGCACTTTTTCAGAATACCTACATCAATTTAAACGAAGAAGAATTTGATATTTCAAAACTCTTTACTCTTAGTTTTTATTACGAACGCCTGCAACTTAAAAATGCCAGTTTCGACGGCATGCCTCTTAAAAACATGGTGAATGCCTCCTTTATGAATAAATATGGCATTACACAAAGTTTTGGATTTAAAATTGGGTTGATGCTTTATTAAACTTTAACAAACGCCTTTCCATCATAACACAATGAAATTTACCTTTAACCGTTCTTTCCACAGCCAACACTTGTTATGATTAAAAACAAACTCCTAAAACGCAGCCTGTGGGCATTGCTGGTACTTTTTCTCTTAATGAATGTTGTAGCAGCTTTTCATGCCTATAAGTTCACCCATTTTAGCAGCAGCAATCAGGCAAAAACAAAATCAGCCAAACAACTATCGGTGTTCGATAAAATAAAAGTGGTGTTTACAGGCATTAATAACCCCCGACCTGCAAATAAAAAATTACCTGAATTGCCTTACCGCACCCTTGTTTTAAAAAGCAATAAATTAATTGAATGCTGGGAAATAAAAGCAACCGAAAACAAAGGTACCGTGGCTATTTTTCATGGTTACAGCGGCTGCAAGGCCACCATGCTCGACAAAGCTTACGAATTTTTAAAACTCGGCTACAATGTGTTGTTGGTGGATTTTATGGGCGCAGGTGGCTCCGAAGGCTATCAGTGCAGTATTGGCTACCACGAGGCTGAACAGGTTAAAACAGTGAACGATTATCTGATAACACAACATCAAAAACAAATCATATTGTTTGGCACTTCTATGGGAGCTGCTGCCATATTGCGCGCCGTGAGTCAATACAGCCTGCAAACAAATGCCTTAATATTGGAATGCCCCTTTGGCAGCATGTTGCAAACCGTTGGTGCGCGTTTTAAAACCATGCACGTACCGGCTTTTCCAATGGCCAATTTACTGGTGTTTTGGGGTGGAGTAGAAAATCAATTCAACGCGTTTGCACACAACCCCACAACGTAT
>JADLED010000304.1 GCA_020846335.1 Bacteroidia bacterium | reverse complement strand
TTTTCAGTTGTTCGGGCTGAACAATTGAATAAACACCAGGCTTAAGCATGATGGTAAACCTGCCTGCGCTGTCCGACATAAATTTCATTACAATGGGTTGTCTTAAATCGTTGCTTTTACCCTTGCGCAGGTACAATGTTTTTCCGGCGTAAATCCGGGCCTTTTGCATGTCCTGCATCATCTCATCACTGGGCCTGGCGCCACCACAAAAATCAGAAGTTTGGGTAATTTTTCCCCGCACCATAAAGTAAACATCTGGTTTCTTCTTCTGTGCAAAAAAATTGATGCTGTAAATCAGTAAGGCAAGCACTATAAGTTTAAGTTTCATACTCGTTTTATATTGTGGTGTTCAAGCTGTTATTATTCCATAAATGTGAAGGCGCCGTTTATATTTTTTATAATTTAGCCATATATAAGTATGAAAAAATCTTTTTTAAATATAGCAATAAGTCTTTTTGCCTGTATTGTACTTTTCAATTCCTGCAAAAAAGACGATCCGCTTCCTGAAGAAAACCCGGTGGTAAACACCACACCACCTATTTTTAACTGGAAACTTAACAACATCACCAGTTTAAGTTCCGATTCCACTTTTGCTTACCAAAACATCACCACCATTTTTGCCTACAAAGGCGGCAATGCAAATTCACTCGAAATTGAACTCACGGCGCTTAACACCGGCACTTACAGTATCTCGTCTGCCACCGGCAACGCCTTTACTTTGGTTAGTGGCAACGTTTCTCACAAGGCCAGTTCAGGCAGTGTCATCATTACTACAAATGCCAACAATAAATTATCCGGCACTGTCAGCGTGGCCTTTTCAACCGGCACTATTACTACATTAACAGGCGACTTTACCGACGTTACAAAAAGATAAGGTTCTGTTTTTTTATATTAACATTAGTGTGATATAATTTTTCTCAATTTTATCGGCAATAAACAGTCATGCAGGGTTTTAGATTTAAACATTATATAGCCGATAAAACATCCCGCTTTGATGAGTTATTTAAACTGTTTAAACAGGTGATAACCCACACCAGTGGCGATGTGCAGGAAGCGCTGGATTGGATGCGCGAACTGGATAAGGAATACGAACTCACAGATAAAGACTACACCTTCGACGATTTTATAAACGACCTTAAAAAACTGGGCTACCTGCGCGATAAAAACGATGGCACCGGCGGTATGACCATTACGCCAAAAACCGAACAAGCCATTCGCAACAACGCCCTCGAATACATTTTTGGTAAACTAAAAAAAGGAGCGGTTGGCAATCACAAAACAAAATTTACCGGCAAAAACGGCGACGAAATAAGTAACAATTTACGTGCCTTTGAATTTGGGGATGCCCCGCAAAGCATTGCCATGATTGAATCGCTGAAACAAGCGCAGATTAACCACGGCCTCGATGATTTTAAACTCACCGAAAGCGATTTGCTGGTGGGCGAGCAGGAATTTAAAACGCAAACCAGCACCGTGTTGATGATTGACATAAGCCACAGCATGATATTGTATGGCGAAGACCGCATTACACCCGCTAAAATGGTGGCCATGGCTTTGGCCGAAATGATAAAACGCAATTACCCAAAAGATAGTTTAGATATTATTGTTTTTGGTAACGATGCCTGGCCCATTCGTGTAAAAGATTTGCCCTATTTGCAGGTGGGCCCATACCACACCAACACCGTGGCGGGTCTTGAACTGGCCATGTCCATTCTTCGTAAAAAGAAAGCGGGCAACAAACAAATTTTTATGATTACGGACGGCAAACCATCCTGCCTGAAAGAAAACGGCGAATATTACATGAACAGTTTTGGACTCGACCGCCGCATTGTGAACAAATGCCTTACACTGGCCGCTGGCTGCAAACGCGGTAAAATAGACATTACCACCTTTATGGTGGCACGCGACAATTACCTGATGGATTTTATTAATGAATTTACCGAAGCCAATCAGGGCAAAGCTTATTTCACAGGATTAAAAGGGCTTGGCGAAATGATATTCAGGGATTACACCAATAAAAAAAGAAAAAAAATTTAATTATGGCTAAACCAAACATAACTACTTTGGGCGAACTTCTTAAAAGTGATTACACCTCAAAAAGCATTAAGGACGAATTACGTGACAACTTAATTGAAAAACTTAAAAAACAAGAACCCATTTTTACCGACATTTTTGGGTATGACGAAACCGTGGTGCCCGAGGTGCAGCGCGCCATTTTGAGCCGCCACAACATTTTATTTTTAGGTTTGCGCGGTCAGGCCAAAACAAAAATGGCCAGGCAATTGGTAAATTTATTAGATGAATACATGCCTGTTGTTGTCGGAAGTCCATTAAACGACGACCCTTTGAACCCTGTGTCGGTTTATGCCAAAAATAAAATTAAAGAATTGGGCGATAACACAAAAATAGACTGGATACACCGCAGCGAACGTTTTGCCGAAAAGCTCGCAACACCCGATGTAAGTGTTGCCGACCTCATTGGCGACCTTGATCCCATTAAAGCGGCCAACATGAAATTATCGCTGGCTGATGAAAACGTGATACACTATGGCATTGTGCCGCGCAGCAACCGCTTTATTTTTGTAATTAACGAACTGCCCGATTTACAGGCTCGCCTGCAGGTGGCACTTTTTAATATTTTGCAGGAAGGCGATGTGCAGATAAGGGGTTTTAATTTGCGTATTCCCTTAGACATGCAATTTGTGTTTACTGCCAATCCAGAAGATTACACCAATCGCGGCAGCATTGTTACCCCACTTAAAGACCGCATTGGTTCGCAGATTTTAACGCACTACCCTCAGTCGGTAGAACATTCCAAGCAAATTACCCTCAGTCAGGCCCGGCTTAATACCCAACAACAAAAAATAGAAGTGCCCGAAATACTGCAAAATCTGGTAGAGCAAATTGCCATAGAAGCCCGCAGCAGCGAGTTTGTGGATTCTAAAAGTGGAGTAAGCGCCCGCCTAACCATTAGTGCCTACGAAAGCCTCATCAGTGCTGCCGAACTGCGTTTTCTTAAAAACGGTCAGGCATACAGCTTTGCCAGAGTGGGCGATTTGTATGGCGCCATTCCGGCCATTAACGGTAAAATAGAACTGGTTTACGAAGGTGAGCAGGAAGGCCCTGCAGTTATTGCGCAAAACCTTATCAGCCTTGCCATACGCAATTCGTTTGTGCAGTTATTTCCCGACCCTTCCAAACTAAAACGCAAAAAAGACAGCAACGACTATACAGAAATTGTAAACTGGTTTTCGCAAAGCAACGTTATTGACCTATTGGAAAAGGAAAATGACAAAGTGTATGCTTCCGCATTGTCTGTAATAGACGGCTTGGAAGATTTAGTCACCAAACATTACCCTGCCGCAAAGGGTGCCGACAAATTTGTGTTAATGGAGTTTGCCCTTCATGGCATGGCCGAACACTCTTTGCTGAGTAAGAATAAACTGGTGGAAGGTGTGAGTTTTAAAGATTTGTTTGGGTCTTTACTCAATCAGGACAGAGAAAACATCTGATTGTAGGTTTATGGCATTTGTTGCTTTAAAAGTGGTTAAAGTTTGATGATTTTGGAGGAAATTGTGCTCGGTTAAAAAAAATAATCGGCTGCGGAATGTTTGTTCTTATATTTTTTCTATCTTAGTTGTATTATTTAAAACTAAACTATGATGAAAAACTACCAAAACTCTAATAGAGGTTTGCTTAAAAATTTCGTCCGCCGCTACAGGCAGATGGCTTTTTTAGGTTTACTTCTCCCACTAAGCGGGTTAGCACAACAATCTTACACCTTTACAAACTGTGGTGCCACCGGTTCGGTAGGCCCAACTCAGGGACAGGCAAATACCAGTTATTCCAATACCAACCTAATGGGTTTGGTAACTGTTAGTGCGGGTATTCAATCTTTTACTATCCCTAACACAGCAGCTTATCGTATTGAAGCGTATGGCGCTGCAGGTGGTACTCAATCATACACCCCAGGTTGGCCCGGTGGAAGAGGTGCCTTTATACAAGGTGATTTTACCCTAACTGCCGGTACGGTTCTTAAAATATTAGTTGGGCAAAAAGGCGAAGACACGCGAGTAAACACCGAGGATAATGCTGCACCCGGTGGTGGTGGCGGAAGTTTTGTTTACGTTATACCCACCAGTTCAGTACCATTAATAGCTGCAGGTGGTGGCGGTGGCGGAAGTCGCGGGCCATTAGCTCCAAATGCCTCAACCACTACATCGGGTAACGCTGCTCAAACAGGTGGTTTAGGTGGATTAAACGGCAATGGTGGCCAGGCAAATAACGGCGGCAGTAGTTACTGGGCCGGTGGTGGTTCGGGTTGGTTAACCGATGGAACAGGTGGTAACAATGCTACTAACTATTCTTACACAGGTGGTTCCAATGGGGCCGGTGGTGGAAGAACACCTGCCAATGGCGGTGCTGGTGGCGTAAGGTATAATGATGGTTTGGATGAAGGTGGCGACGGCGGCTTTGGCGGCGGCGGCGGCGGCGGCTCAGATAACATGGGCACAGGCGGCGGCGGCGGCTTTTCGGGCGGCGGCGGTGCCAGAACCGGATCGAGCCCTAATCAAAATGCCGGTGGTGGCGGAGGCGGTTCCTACAACGGTGGCGCTAATCCTGTAAATACGGCTTCGGTTAATACCGGCCATGGCCGTGTTATATTGCGCGAATTGTGCGGTATTACTCTGGCTGCATCTACTCCTAATCCTACTCTTCCTGTTATTTGTGTTGGCACTGCGGTTACTTTAACAACCAACGCGGTGAGTGGCTATAGCTGGAGTACGGGTAATACAACAAATACTTTAATTACCGTTACTCCTTCGGTAACTACAACTTATTCGGTTCAGGGCACCAGCACAGCAGCCTGTCTGGCCTTTTCGGCCATAACAATTACTGTAAGCCCCGGTTTGCCTGTGTTAGCTGTTGCATCCACTACCAATCAGGTATGTTTGGGCAAAAGCATAACCTTTACTGCATCCGGCGCATTAACTTATACCTGGTCTAATGGCCTTTTAAATGGCGTTCCTTTTACACCAAGTGCTACTTCTGTTTATACTGTAACAGGCGGTAATGGTTGTGGTATCTCCTCTTCAACAGTTGGAGTAACCATTGCACCATTGGTTGTTAACATTTCCAGTTCAACACCAAGTATTTGTGCGGGTAGTCCGGCCACTATGACAGCCAGTGCGGCTGCTACTGGTTATACCTGGCAGCCTATTACGCAAAGTGGTTCAGTAGCTGTGGTTTCTCCGGCATCCACCACCATTTTTACTGTAACCGCCAGCGACGGAACCTGTTCCGGCACCGGCACCGTTCAGCTATTGGCTGTTGCTCTGCCAACCATAACTTCAGCAAGCACAGCTTCGGCTATTTGTTCGGGCGATACTGTTACTTTAACTGCTAATGGCGCACTTTCCTACACATGGTCGCCGGGAGCAAATTCTGGTTCAGTAATTACAGTTAATCCAACCCAACCGACTTTGTTTTCGGTTACCGGCAGCAATGCTCAGGGTTGTACAGCCACTTCGGCTCAGGCTGTGATTGTTTATCCTTCGCCATCACTTTCAATTACCACAACCAGTCAGCTTATTTGCGAGGGAGAAACGGTAACACTCACCATTTCCGGAGCAGACACCTATGCCTGGGCAAGTGGTCCTACAAGCACGGTAATTATTGATTCTCCTACTACAAGCACCGTTTACAATGTTGTTGGTACAACTACTGTTGCCAATTGTAGTTCTACTGCTTCTATTAACGTAAATGTGTTTTCACCGGTAATTACCATTTCTGGTAACACCGTTATCTGTGATGGTGCCACCGCTAATTTATTGGCCAGTGGTGCCGACACTTATACATGGAGTAATAACGTACCGGTTGCATCTAATCCGGTTGCTCCCAGCATAACTACCATTTATACTGTAAGTGCAACAACTGCTTCCGGCAACATTAACTGCCCTTCGAGCACCTCTGTTCAGGTTTTGGTTAATCCAAATCCAACAGTAACAGCCACAGCTAATCGCACAGTTATGTGTAAAGGCGAATCGAATGTATTAACAGCAAGTGGTGCAAGTACTTATTCCTGGAACACATCAGCCAACACGGCAAGCACTACAATTACACCTTCGCTTGTAACCACACTTAATATTACTGTAATTGGCACCGATGCCAACGGTTGTGTTAACTCCACTACAGTTCAGGTAAAGGTTAATGGATGTCAGGGCATTGCATCTAATGCTGAGAATAAAGTGTTAACGGTTTATCCTAATCCAACTGCCGGCGACATCAACTTTAGTTTTGATGCTGACATTGATCTGAACATTGTTAATGAATTGGGTCAGGTAGTTCGTGTGGTGAAATTAAACTCGGCTAACAACCACAAAGCCACTGTTTCGGGATTAAGCAATGGTATTTATTTTGCTACCGGAGTTATTGGCAATCAAAAAATTAATGAAAAAATTATTGTAATTCATTAATGCTTCTTCTCTAAATTAAAAGGGCCGTCTCGGAATGAGGCGGCCTTTTTTTTGTTTTTTCAAGTCCCTTTTTTGAGTTTATATTTATGAAGTTTACTATGTT
>JADLED010000303.1 GCA_020846335.1 Bacteroidia bacterium | reverse complement strand
GGAAATGATAAAGTTAACTTTAGGCGCTGGAGGAAAACACGCCCCCGAAACCGTGGGATAAAAGAAAGCCTGTGGATCGTTAACCCGTATGGTATTTCGTGTAGAATCAATACAGCCCTCCACGCTCTTAGCCTTCAACAAAACTGAAAAAGTTAGTGTTACCGCCGAACCTGTTGGAAA
The DNA here is from genome assembly GCA_020846335.1 of Bacteroidia bacterium. Taxonomy (GTDB): domain Bacteria; phylum Bacteroidota; class Bacteroidia; order B-17B0; family Aurantibacillaceae; genus Aurantibacillus. The sequence goes on along the minus strand of JADLED010000303.1, from coordinate 6,921 downwards.
ATTAAAAGTGGGCGAAAAAGCGGAATTGTTGTTAGCCGTAATTGTTGTGGATGGCAGGTTAAAAGGCCAGCCTTCGCACATTACCCAGGTGTAGCTGTTTACCACATCTGGTAATTGTGGGGTTTGATTAATCATTTGTGCCGGATAATTGGACACGCAAATGGGATTGGAATTGAAGGTAAATGTTGGCACAGGTGCCGAAACCCTGAAAGGCTTGGTGAGCGAAAGAGTACAACCATTACTGTCTTTTACCTTTAAGGTTAAACTGTGTGCTCCCACAGCACTGAATGTGGTACCCGATACAAATAAACTGCCGGTGGTGACTTCTGTGCCGGTATTGTCGTAATTCCACGAATAACCCCGTCCACAACCAAACAAAACATCCTGCGAAGTTGTAACCGTTACCTGCGAAAACACGCCTTTGCACATAATGGTATCAAGCGCGAAATCCACTGAAAGCTGACGAACCGTAACCAGCATGGTGTGTGTAAAAACAGGGCAAGCATTGCCGGGATTAAAACTTCTTAAAGTGGCCGTAAAATCGCCAGTGGCGGTATAGGTATGGTTGGCAAAACCTCCCACCGAAGTATTGGCGGCACCTGCAATTGACAAGGTTGGCGTGTTATCGCCATAACTTAAAGTGGCGCTGGTGGCATCCTGCAAATGGTAGTAAAATTTTACCTGTTTTGGATTCACACAATTTGTTTCGTATCGGACTTTACCAATGGGACCTCGCACAGTAATGGCATTGGGCACCACCACCGACGATAGGCAACTGTTTTTATAAGCACTCAAAGTAAAGCTGTGTACACCCAAATGTGTAAAAAACCAGGTTGGTGTGCTATCATTTACACATCCCGAAAAATATCCGTTGTCGCTTTGAGCGTGCCAATGTTGCACTGTGCCACCGGGTACCGCGCTCATAGTGAGTGTGACCGGCGTTCCGGCACAAACCGTGGGTGGTGGCAGCGTATAACTTATTGGTACCGGATTAACCACTGTAATTGTGCCAATGTAAGAAGTGCTTGCACAACCACTTGCCGTTTGTATGCTCAAAAATGGAGAATAAGTGCCGGTAGCTGTGTAGTTAAAAACAAAATTAGGGATGATAGATCCCGTGCCCGAAACTACCATGGAGTTGGCACCCGTGGCGCCATTGTTCCAGGTATAACTGACAATGGGAAAGAGCGGGCTGTAGGTTGAGGAACTATCACGAAAGGTAACCGTTAATGGCGCGCAGCCCTCACTTTTATCCACTTTAAACCAGGCAGTGGGTCGTTGTATTTTGTCGATTACATGCCAGATGTTGGTCTGACAACCTAATGGGGCACTGGTCACGAAAAGTGACACCGTAGGGGTGAAGGCGTTATATAACACATATTGACTCAGGCTACCCTGGACAAAGGTAAAAGTTGGATTTGTGGCCGTACTGGTGTAACTGTTTGCGAAGACGTTATTCCAATGGGTGGCAACCCAATAATAACTGATAGGGTTACCGTTATTAATAGTGGTTTGATTACTGTAGGTTACAATTAAACTGGGATTACAAACAAAACTGGAAGGAACTACCGTAAAGTTTGGCGTAATCATTTCCACAAAAATAGTTTTGGTTACTGTGGCCACGCAGGCCCCAACAGAGGCCGTAATGGTAAGGGTTTTTAAGCCGGGTGTGGTGTAAAAGTGAATGGTGTCGCTAAACGGAATATTTGGATTTAAGGCATAGGTTGGCGACATGGCCGGGGACGGAAATATTTTTACATTACCATCACCCATTTGCCAGGTGGTGCTTGAAACGTTAGACTGTACCGTAGCCCCAAACCAGGGAGGAAAGGGTTGCAGAGGATTAACCTGCGTGTTTATACATACAGTTGGTGGCACAATGGCATTTACGGTTGGAGTAAGCACCGAAACCAAAAGCGAACTGGTTTTGCTGCAGGAATTATTATCGGTGGCTATGAGTGAAACCGTGTAAACACCCTGACTGTTATAGGTAATTGGGCCGGGAGTAATAGCCCCTGAGGTTTGGGTGTTTCCAAAACTCCAGTTGTAGGTTAGGCCACCACCCAAAGGCGAACCCGATGTGGAGTTGCTGGCGGTAAAGGCCACTGTAAATGGGGCCGAACAGGTATAAGTACCGGGAAAAGTATTAATAAGCACATTTGGTTGCGCCGAAACATTAATGGGTCCGTGCGAAACCGTACCGGTGCAACCCGTTAAAACATCCGAAACCGTTAATATGGCCGAAAAGGAACCCGGTATGGTGTAACTATAGGTGTTATTGGCCCCGCTGCCCAGTCCACCGTCGCCATACACCCAGTTAAAAATACTGTTGGGCACACTGCTGCTGCCATTAAACACACCTGCTACCGGAGCACAGTGGTTGGTAGGCACAATGTAATTAAACGATGCCACCGGCGATGGGTGTACAATTACCAAAGCTGTGTAGGTGGGCAAACCGGTGGCGTTAAATGTAACAACAAAAGTACCGGTGCCTATGTAGTTGTGAACAGGGGTAAGGCTATTACTGGTAGGCGAACCGTCGCCAAAATTCCAGACAATGTTGGTCAGGTTGGTGGCGCTGCCGTTGTATTGAAAATTTACACCCAAAAGGGCAGGCGAACATCCCACCGATGGACTTACTGAAATTTGCGATTTTAGGTTGAAAATTGAGCCCAATAGAATCAGTATTAAAACAACTAATTTATTTTGTTTGGGCATATTAAAGAATGTTCTAAATTTGAATAACCAAAAATAGCAAAATTTCTTAATCCACATAGAATAAATGAAGAATTTAATCGCCTTAACTCTTGTATTTTGTTCATTCTTCATACATGCTCAGAACAACAAAAATGGAGCCAAACCACTTCCGTCCAAACAAAATAATTTACCGGCGGGTAAATCTAAGTTAAGTAACAACAATCAGGTGAATGTGGCATATCCATTGTTACATGATACCTGTTTGGACAAACAATTTTCGATTGTGTTTTATGTAATTGTGGATAGCACAGGCTCTCCTCAAATTGCTTCGCCGGCTTTTTTGAGCAGTTTAATAGATTCTATTAACGACCGCTTTAATCGCATTTGTGTGAAATTTTTAAACTGCAGCACGGTTTATATTCCAGTGTTTCCTTATGGCAAGTGGGATAAAAATACCACCGAAAACACGGTTAAAGCTGTTTGGTACACCGAAAAAGCGCTGAACATTTACATAGTTGACAGTGTTAAAAACGGCCCGGTTAATGAGCCACAAGGATACACGTACCGCCCTACTCCTCAAAATCTGGCGGTTCCCAAACGCGATTTAATGGTGGTTACAAAATTCGATTTAATGACCTTTAACTCTGCTGTACCACTGCATTTGTTGGGCGATTATTTTGGATTGCCACATACGTACGAAGAAATTAATCCCACACCGGCGGCCGTGCCTCCACCCTCGCCCAGCGTTACCAGTCAGGAATTTGTGAATGGCACCAATTGTTCAACGGTGGTAACCACGGTACCTCATGGCGATGGATTTTGCGATACCGAAGCCGACCCCGGACCAGTGGTAACTGTTATTTTTGATGGCATGGGCAATCCATACAATCCTCCGGTAGATAATTACATGTCCCTTTTCAACACACGTTGCCGCTTTACGCAGGAACAGTATAACCGCATGGCTTACATTATGGTAACACGCAGAATGTATTTACATTGAGTTTAATACGCTAATTTTATTCTTTAGGTCAATCTTATCCCCTGTTTTTATGCCCTCATAATTCAACATTATTCAGTTGTAACGGTAAAAAAATTTAAGGTAGTCTAAAAACTAACATCCATGCACCTGCCCGAAATTAAAAAAGTCTTGTCAACAGAACTTCTGCAACTGCAAAGCATAAGCAGGCTAACTTTTTATGAAACCTTTGCCAAGCAGAATACGCCTGACAACATTCAAAATTACCTGGATACAAATTTGAGTACCGAAAAACTAAGTGAGGAACTAAACCATCCTGATTCTGAATTCTACTTCGCACTGCTATATGAACAGGTTATTGGGTACCTTAAACTTAATTTCGCACAGGCTCAAAACGAACTTAAAGCAAATACATCGCTTGAAATTGAACGCATTTACGTGCTCAGTAGTTTTCAAGGAAAAAATATAGGGCAGACTTTATTTCAAAAAGCCCTGAGTATTGCCTCGCAAAAAGGTTTGGAATACATTTGGCTTGGCGTTTGGGAAAATAATAAGAAGGCCATAGAATTTTACCTTAAAAATGGATTCGAAGAATTTGATCGGCATATTTTTAAACTTGGCAACGATGAACAAACGGATATTATGATGCGTTTGAAAATAAAACCGAAGGCCGATAAATAAGATTTTTCAAATTCCCTTAAAGGCCTATAACAACCCCCTACTCTTTTATCAAAGCACCTTTGCCCAAAAGTTTACCCGAAACACTAATTTGGTAATGATAAATCCCATTTGGCCATTCGCCTAAATCAATTCTGGAATTATCAGAGCATTGTTTGTTTTCGTAAACCAGTTCCCCCAGCGCATTCATTACACGCAATTCGGCTGTGGCATATCCTTCAGGAAGTCTAACGTTGAGTACCGAGTTAGCAGGAATGGGATATACATAACTCAATTCATATTTATTGCCTGTATTCTTAATTCCAGTACAATTAATCACCGAAAGAGTAACCACCGCTTTCGAATCGCAGTTATCTAAACTTGTTCCTGTTAAGGTATAAGTTATATCCGACGTGGGTTTTAATTTTAAAATAGAAGAGGTGGAACCTGTGTTCCATAAATAAGAAGATGAGCCACTACCCGACAGTATTGTGGAATCGCCCAAACAAATTAAGGTTTGTGTCACACTTAAACTCACCGAAGGCAAGGATGAAACCGGTTGATTTATAGACATGGTTTCGGTGCAACCCGAAGAATTGGTGGAAATAACCGAATAACTTGTGGTTACTGTTGGCGAAACCGAAATGGATGAAGTAGTTGCTCCCGTGCTCCAGGTATAGCTGTAGTTGGCAGGGATACCCGTTAATGTTGAGGCAACACCCGGACACAACAAAGGATAGGATTTTGTCACCTGCATGGTGTTTGGGCTTGGGGTTGGCAACATGGTAAAGGTAACGGCCGTGGTACAATTGGATGAGGTTGTAATAGTGCAGGAATAAACACCACCGGCAATGCCACCAGTGGCACTGTATTGCTGCGGACCAAAAACATTGGCCGGAGGGGCGCCATTCCAGGTGATGTTATAGGCAGGCATGGTAACCGGCGTGAATGTTAAATTAAAATTAAAACCATTTACGGTGCTGCTGCAACTGGCTTGTGTGTAACTGGGTGTAACCACAGGCAGAGCCTGAACAAACACCCACGAGGTAAATGTGGTGGTGGCCTGCGTACTGTTGGTGTTGGTACCGGTTGTGTAAAGTGTGTAAATTGCCGAAGCTGTTGGGGTAAATACAAAAGTAGCTGAATTACTGGTTACTCCGCCCGGATTCATGGAATAGCTCAGCCCTGTGAGGCTTTGCGGATTGGTGGCCGTTAAAGTAAACGTTTCGCCAAAACACACGCTTTGTGCCTGAGTGTAGAAGCCAATACTAATAAATAAAAGGGTAATTAATTTTTTCATTCGCTTGTTATTAATGCAAGGTCAATATTATTAAATTTCTTTGTTAAATAACGAATGATTTAAAACAGTAATCAACATACTTATTCAACAAATCAGGTTCAGACCGGCTTGTAGCTATGCCAAAGCTTTTTGATTTCGTTTCGGAAAATGAGGTAAAACAAAACGCTAAAAACAAGCAATTGCAGTAAATAGAGGGTTAAACTGTATTCTTCAAAAAAAGTAAACTGCAACACGTTAATTAAAAAGTACATAAACGGAATCACAACAATCTTGAACCTGTTAAAATCGTATTCAAAAATGGATTTGGTAAAACGCATGGCAAATATCACCTGCAATACCTTGGTTATTAATCCTGCATAAATGGCGCCATTTAAGCCATAAAATTTAACACCAAAATAAATCAACACAATTTGAATAACTGCACTCAAACCAAATATTTTGAGCAACACCTGAGTTTTTTGAGTAAACATGATGGTGCTGATGTAGAAATTTAATATGCTTCTGAAAACGTATCCCGCGGCCAAAACACCAATGTAATTCTTGCTCTGGTAAAAGGTGGCGTTGTGAATAATTAATGGATACAGCACCGGCACCAACACACAAAACACAATAAGTTGAACGGTATTAATGACCGTAAACACATTAAAGTATCGGTTGCTCTCTTCGGTGGTTTTGTTGTTTTTATTTTTGTTCCAAATTTCAAACAGTTTCGGAAAAATAACAGCCGACAAACTGTTTTGTATAAACTCAATGCCAAAAAAACATTTCAGAATTAAATCATACGAGTTAAGCTCTGCTTTAGAAATGCCATTTTGTAAAAAATAGCGGTCCATTTGCCCAAGCACCCATGAGGCAATCACAATAATTATGTAGGAAGAACAAAATTTTGTAAGCTCCGGCAAAAAAGATTTATCCAAAACAAAATTGCCGTTTTTTAAAAATATAAAATGCGCCAAAATAAAAATAACCAGTCCCGACAGCAAACGCCCATACATAGGGCCAACCAGCGTATCGGGATAAAAATGTAAACCCAAAATAGAAATGCCAATGGTGGCTATAAAGTTGATGAAATTTACCAGCAAAAAGGCATTGGCCCGTTTAAGGTAAATTAAACACACCGTTGCTGTTTTAAAATACGAATTAAAAAATGCAGTGAGAATGGTATAAAAACCATAGGGCCAAAAATCAATGCCCAAACTTTGGTTATAAATAACACCAAACAATGCTTTTCCTAAAAGAGCCGATAACAAAAGTAACACCGCGCCAACGCTTAACAACAAAACCGACACGG
>JADLED010000302.1 GCA_020846335.1 Bacteroidia bacterium | reverse complement strand
TTGGTTGCTGCTAAAATTAGTTTGGTCCAATCTGGTTGTGCCCGGCAGTGTGCCTGCTATCCAAATTTCATTGCCGGTTTCGTAAATGCGAATAGATTCGCTGCGTTCAAAAGCCGGATTATTTTTTATGGAAACTAATTCATAAGTATCGGCCTGATAGCGGTATTGTTTTTTCGACTTAATATCAACGGCGTAGGTAACATTATTAATTTTAAAAAACTTAAACAGATTCAGTTGATTGGAACCACCTTCTTTAATTTTTAAGTTGCGTTTATAAAATTTTCCAGCATCGTAAATGATTAGAGTATCGCGTTGGTCAATCTGAAATTGTATCCCCGAATTATCAGTCGCTAAGCCCTCGCTAATGTAGTGATTATAAGAACTGATTTTGGCAAGCACCTGACCCTGTTTATTTAAAGCAATAATTTTTTTTGTACGCACCAACAAGTTGTCGTCCTTGGCTATTACCAGGCTAATATCGGCACTCTCCTCATCGCTTTTTAATTCGTAAAAAACTTCACAGGTGTTGTTTTCTATTTTAAAAATCTGATTGTTTAAGTTGTGACAATAAATCACGCCTTGCCGGTTTATGACAAAATTAAACATGGAGTTACTTTTGGCCTTATCGCAACTCACCTTTTCAAAATTATAGAAGTTGTAATAATAAAGCCCTTCGTTGGTGGCTATCCAGTAATTCAATTTTTTATCCTGAATAATACGGTAAATCTGAACCCCGCTAAACTGATCCTCGCCCATAATAAAATAGGCGGGTTGCTGTGCAAGCAGAGCTTGCGCCGTGCAACAGAGCATAACGACTAAAACTAAATATTTACGCAGGTAATTAATAGTGGTGATTTAAAATTAACTGACCGGAACCACAAATATAACATCTTAAACCTGTTGTGCTAATTATTATGGGAATTCTGGAATTGTGGATGTTATAATCTGACAGTGGATAAAACAAGGTAAAATTTAGCAACATTAATTGGCAGCTCGAACCTCCTTAACATTAATCAAAAAATCAGTATAATGATGTCCGGTTTGGGCTTCGGAGACGGTACCTGTTATACTAACTTTTTTATGGAAGTATTTATTCAGATTGGCGGAGCTAATGACTTGCAGATTTTTTACCCATTGCTGTTTGATTCCTTTAACAGTATCGGCAAAAATCAGGAGAGCCGTGTCGAGTGTAAGAATTGTAACCAGTTCTTTTTTGTCGGCCGTGGTGTCTTCGCCATAACCCGGTGGACCCCAAAAGGCTTGTTGGCTTATTGTGCCGCAAAAGGAGTTGGGTAGGGTGTTGCCACTTGATTTTGTTTGATGGCTGCTGCAGTTACAAATTAGGAAGATTAAAAAGAAAAGGTAATTCTTAAATGGATTGATTTTCATGGGAGTTTGAAAGAAGATTTATGCTTGTTTTTTTAAGTAAAAGTACAATTAGCAATTTTAACTCCCGACATGGAATTTATTTATTTAACCTAAACACAGGAATCCTTGCACTTAAAATAAGTTCGTGTTGATTTAGTCTTTCAGCTTTCACATCATAAAAATCAAAATTGTGTGCATACACCAGACTCACTATTGGAAAAGATAAACCAATAAAAGGTTTAGCTCCAAAATGAGCCTTGTTTTGAATGGATTTATAGTTCACTTCAAAACCCACTGCAAACGGCCCATTGGCAGTGGCCGAATAAATGCAGCTTTGCAACGAAAGCCCCCAATCAGAATTCTGAATTTTTTTTGAGTAATTTACTGTGTAACCACCGAACGAAAATTTAGCGTGATGCCGACTTAATTCGACCAGATGTTTTTTTTGTTGAAAGCCAATGCCAATGTTCATAAAATTGTAATTCAGCCATTGGTACTCCGCATGAACAAACACGGCCCTGTAGTTTTTATTGGCTTGCGAACTCGCCGATACTGCTACTAATAGGCCGGCAATGGTGAAAAGAAATTGTATGTTGAGCCACGTTTTCCGCATAACCGGCTTATTAACCCATCGCAAACAATACATACGCCAACACCAATAAAACCATTAGAAAAGCAAAAACACCAGCCTTTTTTAAAACCTCAGAAAATGAAGGCCTGGGTTCCATGTTGCGGGTAACCAAATAACCAATAGGGAGGGCAATTACAAACACTATCAGAGCAAAACCGAGCACCAATCCAATGAACAGTTCGGCATCGCCCGCGCTGCTGTAGGCTTTCAAAGGTTCAGAAAACAAGGTAAAGAGTAGGGTTAATAAAAATGATTTAGGGTAATTGAATTGCCGCACAGCTTATGGTTTGTAACAAAGATAGAATTTATAGTTTGTAAATGTCAGCACTTGTTACGGCTAATTTATATTGACACACTTATATCGTGTTATTCCGTTTTAAACGAAATAAGAAACAAGCCTGTAATAATTATCACGTCCTGAATAAAGTGAATGAACCAGGCCCAAAAAAAACCGTTGGTTTCAAACACTGATTTAGCCAGCACCCAACCCAGCACACCAGCCATTGTTGCGCCAATAAAACCACTTGGCATACCCGCCAAATGAGGTAAACCAAACAATATGGCCGAAATGGTATAAATATAAAAGGGAGAGAAAAGTCCTTTTAACGGTGAAATAATTCCTAAGCGGTAAATCATTTCCTCGCCAAACGAATTACTCAACGAAAAAAGTATAATCCAAATGGCAGCACCTTTTAGCGATAACCAGTTTACCTGAACCTGTTTTAACTGAAAATACATAAATAAGGCCGTGGCCAAACTAATCACCAAACTTAAGGAAATGCCGGTTTTAGTCCAGCTATCATTGGCTTTTATACCAAACCATTTCATTTCCTGGGCAGGCGCCGAAATTGTGCCGAACGAAAAATACGAGACAAAATTTTGCTTATTTAAAAAGTACGTGCTTAATAACGATAACAGGGTAACTGCTAATAACAGAAGTTGGTAATTAAACTGAAAATTAAGGTAACCGTTTTGAGAAAAGGTGACTACTGAATTAGTTTTTACATACCGCGAAGCCAATAAAATTAAACCAGTGTAAACAATTACAAGCGCTAATGGCAATACTATTCTTAATTTTTCCATCTTAAATCGGGTGTTAACAAATACCTTATGTTTTTATTTCTGCTACAAATTTGCATGCAGTATTCAAATAAAAACTTATCAAAGGGTAAGTAATTCTTTCAAACTATTTTTTTTCTGATTCGGCTAAAGCTTTCGGGTGTAATTCCCAAATAGGAGGCAATGTACTTGTTGGGAGTGCGTTGCACAATGTTTGGATTTTTTTTAAGAATATCGAGGTAACGTTGTTCAGCCGTTTTACTCAAAAGCGCAAGTTGCTGTGTTTGTTTATGAATAAATAAACTATCAGAAGCCGTTTGGCAAATAATTCGGCCATAATCTGTTTTTGCAAGCGCTTCAAATCGGGTCCGGCTTATTCTGAAAAGTGTGCTTGGTTCAAAACAAATTACCTCCAGTTCTGTAGTTTGGTGAGTTAAAAATGATAAATAGTCCCCAAAAAAATCACCATCGTAGCAAAGGTCAATACACAGGTAATTGTTATTGTGAAACAACATAATGCCACCCGATCCTTTTAAAATAAAATAGAAAAAATTTTCGCGTTCGCCATATTTTTTAATGACCTCGTTTTTTTTGGTGGCAACAACTTCACCCTGATTGGCAAACGTTTCCCAAATTTGCAAAGGCGCCTCCAGATAGGGATCAAAACTTGCTTTAAATAATTTGGCTAAATCCGACATATTTTAATAATAACACGTTGCCAAGGTTAAAAATATTGCGTAAAACTTAGGTATCACCTCAACACACACTCAAAATTAGCACTTTCAATTATCAATAAAAATCGAAACATTGGCCAAGGCTCCATTTCTAATTAAAATTACCCCTTATAACCGTTTTTTTATCCGTTTAACCCTATTTGTTTTTTAGATGTTATATTAGCTGTAACTTTACAAAAAAAATATACTTAACCATGAGCAAAGGTTTAATAACAGTAATTGTATTTGGAGCAATAGTTTTATTTGGCGGCATTTGGGCCTGTAACAAACGCAACAGTTTTGTTGGCCTCAGAGAAAATGCCAAAGCACAGTGGCAACAGGTGGAAAGCCAGTACCAACGCCGTGCCGATTTGGTACCAAACATTGTAGCCACCGTTAAAGGCGAAGCCAATTTCGAAAAAAGTACCCTCGAAGCAGTGGTTTCTGCCAGAGCCCGCGCTACACAAATGACCATTGACCCTGATAAACTCGACGAAGCCTCTATTCAAAAATACAAAGCCGCTCAGGGCGAACTGGGCAGTGCTCTAGGCCGTTTATTAATGGTTACCGAAAATTACCCCAACTTAAAAGCCAATGCCGCTTTTGGAGATTTACGTGTAACTCTTGAAGGATGTGAAAACCGCATTTCTACAGAACGTATGAAATACAACGATTTGTCGCGCGATTTTAATAAATCCATTCAGTTTTTTCCGGGAAGCTTATTGGCCGGTGGATTTTCGCCAATGCCTTATTTTGAAGCAGAGGCCGGTGCCGACAAAGCTCCAAAAGTTGAGTTTTAACGGAACTTTAAACCAAAACTAAATATGGCTTCGGCAGTAAATTTTTTTAACGAACAGGAAAAACACCTGTTGGTAAAAGCAATCACCGATGCCGAGTTGCATACCTCCGGCGAAATTCGCCTGCACCTGCAAAACTATTGCTGGGGCAACGAATTAAACGCAGCCCGTAGGATGTTTGCACGTTTAAAAATGCACCAAACCGCCGAACGCAATGGTGTGCTCATTTACATAGCCGTGCGAAGCCGCAAAATAGCGGTGTTTGGCGACGAAGGCATTCATCAAAAATTAGGCAAGGAGTTTTGGGATAAATTGGTAAAAAGCTTAATTGATCAATTTAAAGCAAACAATAAAGCCAGCTCTCTGGCCGAATGTATTTTAGAATGCGGTACCCAATTGGGCACATATTTTCCGCGAAAAGAAAACGATGTCAACGAATTAACCAACGACATTTCCTATAAATGAAAAAGCAGCTTGCATTATTTGTTTTTATTCTGGCTGCTTTTTTCACAAAAGGGCAGATAGCCGAAAGGCCATCGCCACAGCGTTTATACAACAACCTGTCTAAAGAATTTCCTCAGTTTTTAAGTGCCAACGAATCGGCCATGCTGGAAGAAAAGCTGGAACAATTCAGCAACGAAACTTCCAACCAGATTTGCGTGGTAATTGTGGATGACCTTAACGGGTACGAAGCCATGGATTATGCCACCCGCCTGGGAAACGATTGGGGCGCCGGTAAAAAAGGAAGCAACAACGGCATCATCGTTTTAATGAAACCAACAAAAACCGATGGTGGTCGCGATTTAGCCATAGCCGTGGGTTACGGACTTGAAGGTGCCATTCCTGATTTAGCCACCAAGCGTGTGCGCGATGAGCAAATGTTGCCCGAAATGAAAAATGGCAATTATTACGCTGCATTGGATAAAGGCACCGGCGTATTAATGCAACTGGCCAAAGGAGAAATTAATGTGAAGGATTATACCCGACAAAGAGTTGGCCGGGAAGGTGGGGGCAAAACGGGAGTTTTGATTGTCATTATTGTTCTGATTTTGTTATACTTCATTTTTAAAGGTGGCGGTGGTCGCGGCTACAACATTAACCGTGGTGGTGGTGGTATTTTTTGGGGAGGTGGATTTGGTGGAGGAGGATTTGGCGGCGGCGGTTCGTGGGGTGGAGGAGGCTCATCTTCCGGCGGAGGCTGGGGAGGCTTTGGTGGCGGCGGTTTTGGCGGCGGCGGTTCCAGCGGCAAATGGTAAGCCCATTAAAATAGTTTATTAATCATTCAAATAAAAAAGCCAAACTCTGATTCAGTTTGGCTTTCTAAATTATTGTCTATTCAATTACTTTTTACTGACTTTTTTAGCAGCTTTTTTGGCTGCCTTTTTAGGAGCTGCTTTTTTAGCCGGTGCCTTTTTTGCTGCAGTGGCAGTCGTCTTTTTAGCGGTAGCTTTTTTCCCTTTTTTATCAAAAGCACTAGGTACTTGCTCAACAATCATTTTCTTCACTTCCTCTAAAGTTAGAGCGGCTAATTTTTCAGGACTGAGTTTGGCACCTTTTTCAGGATTTACCACCTTTAACTGCAGTTTGCCAAATTTAATAAGTGGTCCCCAACGGCCATTTTCAATCGAGATTTTTTCTTCGGGCCAGTTTTGTATGTAGCGGTTGGCTTCTTTGTCCAGTTTTTTCTCAATCAGTTCATTAATATCGCTTTGCGACAAATGGTCGAAATTGTAAGCCCTGGGCACATTAATAAACAAACCATCGTACTTAATAAATGGTCCAAAGCGGCCTTTGCCTTTGGTTACGCCTTTGCCTTTGTAATGGGCAATAGGGGCATCGGCAGTTTCTTTTTCCTTAATAATTTCAATGGCCTTTTCCATGTCAACCGTTAAAGGATCAATGTTGCGTGGAATGGATATAAAGGCTTCGTCCAGTTTAATATAAGGACCAAAACGCCCAATGTTGATGATTACTTCTTTGCCTTCGTAAGTGCCCAAATTAAGTGGTAACTTAAATAAGTCCAAAGCTTCTTCAAGCGTTATGGTTTCTAAACTTTGATTTTTTCTCAGGCTGGCAAATTTTGCTTTTTCGCCGGTGGCTTCGTTGTTTTCGCCAATCTGAGCCAAAGGACCAAAGCGGCCAATGCGCACTATGATTGGTTTTCCGCTGGCAGGGTCAATTCCAAGGTTACGTTCGCCACTGGCACGCTCGCTGTTTTCCATAGTCGATTCCACCGTTTTGTGGAAAGGCTTATAAAATTCAGTGAGCATTTTTTGCCAGTTTAAATGGCCATCGGCAATCTCATCAAACTCTTCTTCCACCTTGGCGGTAAAATTAAAGTCGAGTATGGTTGGGAAATATTGTAACAGAAAATCGTTTACCACCACACCAATGTCGGTAGGAAATAACTTGGCTTTTTCTGCGCCTGTGTTTTCGGTTTTAATTTCGCGTTTCAAATCCTGCTTTACCAAACTCAGGCTTACAAAATTGCGGGGAGTTCCTTCTTTATCGGTTTTCTCCACATAATTTCTTTTTTGCACGGTGCTAATGGTTGGTGCGTAGGTAGATGGACGGCCAATGCCAAGTTCTTCGAGTTTCTTAACCAAACTGGCTTCGGTGTAGCGGGCAGGGTGGTGGGTGAAGCGTTGCACCGCGGTAATTTCGCGGCTTTCGATTTTTTCGCCCACACTCATTGGTGGCAACATCGATGAGTTTTCGTCTTCCGAATCTTCATCATCCGTGCCTTCCATATATACTTTTAAGAAACCGTCAAATTTTAATACTTCGCCTTGTGCCACAAACACTTCACTGGCTCCACTCACGGTTACTTTGGCGGTGGTTTTTTCCAGTTCGGCATCGCTCATCTGGCTGGCAATGGTGCGTTTCCAGATTAAATCGTAAAGACGGATTTCGTTGCGTTCGCCGTCAATTACTGTGCGGTCAATATACGTAGGGCGAATGGCTTCGTGAGCCTCTTGCGCACCTTTGCTTTTGTTTTTGTAAGCTCTCGGACTGTAATAACGCGCACCGTAATTTTCGTTAATGGCCTTGTTGGCCTGTGCCATTGCGGTTTCTGATAAATTTACCGAATCGGTTCTCATGTAGGTAATTTTACCGGCTTCGTATAAGCGTTGGGCCACCTGCATGGTTTGCGCCACCGAAAATCCAAGTTTACGGGCAGCTTCCTGTTGTAGGGTGGATGTGGTAAAAGGTGCGGCAGGTGAGCGTTTGGCCGGTTTTGTTTCTAAACTGGCAATGGTGTAAATGGCGTTTTTGCATTTTTCCAAAAAATCCTGCGCTTCTTTTTCGGTGGCAAAACGCTTGTCCAATTCCGCTTTTAAAAGGCCCGAACCAACGGTAAATATTGCCGAAACCTTAAATGCCGAGGTGGAAGTAAATTTTTGAATTTCGCGTTCACGTTCTACTATCAGGCGCACGGCCACTGATTGCACACGTCCGGCCGATAAACTTGGTCTGACTTTTTTCCATAAAATAGGCGATAGTTCAAAACCCACCAAACGGTCGAGCACACGGCGGGCCTGTTGGGCGTTTACCAGGTTAATGTCAATTTCGCGGGGATTTTCAATGGCTTTTAATATGGCGGGTTTGGTGATTTCGTGAAAAACAATGCGTTTGGTATTTTTAGGCGTAAGTCCCAGGGTTTCGTATAAGTGCCAGCTAATGGCCTCACCTTCGCGGTCCTCATCGGATGCGAGCCAAATCATGTCGGCTTTTTTACTTAAATTTTTCAGTTCGGCAATCACCCTTTCTTTGTCGGGTTGCACTTCATAAGTGGGTGTAAAATTATTTTCAATATCCACCCCAAAACCCTTCTTTACCAGATCGCGAATGTGTCCAAAGCTCGATTTAACCGTAAAATCTTTCCCCAAAAATCCTTCAATTGTTTTTGCTTTCGCAGGGGACTCCACTATCACTAAATTTTTACTCATACCTTATATATATAGTATCCTTTTTTGGGTTTTGTCAAAAAGTTTCACTTAAATTTTTGGCAAAGAAAAAAAATTATTCATTCAAAATGCAAACAAAAAAAATAAATATGTAACAATTTGGTGTTTGTGCAGCCTAAAAAAGTTAAAAACGTGCCAAATTGTCATTAAATATTTAATTTCGCGCTAACAAGATGGAGACAGAAAAAATAATAGACGAGTCGGTACAGGGTGAAGCACTTTTAATGCCGTCAAAGATTCCCAATGGTAAAAAGTTGTTTTTAGAAAGCTATGGTTGCCAGATGAATTTTAGCGACAGCGAAATTGTGGCTTCTATATTAATTGACAAAGGATTTACCACCACACAGAATTTTGAAGAGGCCGATGTCATCTTTGTAAATACCTGTGCCATTCGCGATAATGCCGAAAACCGTGTCAGGCAACGCCTGCAGGATTACAAACGCGTAAAACGCCATAATCCCGATGCCGTAATTGGTGTGTTGGGATGCATGGCCGAACGCTTAAAATCGCAGTTTTTGGAAGAAGAAAAACTGGTGGATTTGGTGGTTGGCCCCGATGCCTACCGCGATTTGCCAAATTTGATAGAACAAGCCGAATCGGGCCAAAAAGCCATAAACGTTATATTAAGTAAAGAAGAAACCTATGCCGACATAGCTCCGCTTCGTTTGGATAAAAACGGGGTGAGTGCCTTTGTGAGCATTATGCGTGGTTGCGATAACATGTGCAGTTTTTGCGTGGTGCCATTTACCCGTGGCCGCGAACGCAGCCGCGATCCGGAAAGTATTTTAAAAGAATGCCGCGACGCCTTTGAAGCAGGCTACCGCGAAGTAACCCTTTTGGGACAGAACGTGGACAGTTATTTGTACAGCGGAGGAGGCTTAAAAAAGGAAAAACTCACCGAAGAGCAAAAGTTAGCCAGCGTTAATTTTGCCCAATTGCTCGATAAGGTGGCTTTGGTAAATCCCGATTTGCGTGTGCGCTTTAGCACCTCGCACCCAAAAGACATGACCGACGACGTATTGGAAGTAATGGCCAAACACGAAAATATTTGTAACAACATTCATTTGCCCGTACAAAGCGGAAGCTCAAAAGTATTGGAAATGATGAACCGCGGTTATACCCGCGAATGGTATTTGGATAGAATTGCCGCTATCCGCCACATTATTCCGGGTTGTGGCATCAGCACCGATATTATTACCGGTTTTTGTGGCGAAACCGACGAAGACCAACAACTTACTTTAAGTTTAATGCAGGAGGTGGGTTACGATTTTGCCTTTATGTTTGCCTATAGCGAACGACCTAAAACCCTTGCAGAGCGTAAGTACAAAGATGATGTTCCGGAACCGGTTAAAATGAAACGCTTGCAGGAGGTAGTGGCATTGCAACGTCAACTCAGCGAAGCGGCGACTAAAAAACAGGTTGGGTATGTACATAAAGTATTAATAGAAGGTTTTTCAAAAAAATCGGAAGACATGCTTATGGGTCGCAATTCTCAAAACTCGGTAGTCGTGTTCCCAAAACTGCATTATAAAAAAGGCGATTACGTAAATGTGATGGTGAGCAGTTGCACAAGTAGTACGTTGATAGGGGAGGTAGTTTAGAAGCGAGAGGCAAGACGCTAGAAGCAAGAAACAAGAGAATACATAAACTTTACCAAGTTCTATTATGGCACACAATTTTTTAAATTTAAGCGTTTGGCAGAAGTCAATGGAGCTAACAGATTTAATTTATAGTTATAACAAAAGTTTACCTGTTTCTGAAAGGTATAATCTTATTGATCAAATGAACAGATGTTCTTGTTCTATTCCTTCAAATATAGCGGAGGGATCGGGTAAGAGAACAAATAAGCATTTTGCCGAATTTCTTTCGATGTCATTGTCGTCTTCGTTTGAATTGCAAACACAACTCTTAATTTGTCAAAGAAGAAATTACGGTAAAAATGAAGAGTTGCAAAAATGTCTTGATTTAACACTCGAAGTACAAAAAATGCTCTTTTCGTTTAAACAAAAGTTTGAATAAAACGATTTTAAATCTTGTATCCTGATTCTTATATCTTGATTCAAGTAACCATAGCAGCAGAATGAACACACAAGAACTAAAACAAAAATTCGGAATAATAGGTTCCAACGCATTTTTAGAAAGAGCGGTGGACATTGCCCGTCAGGTGGCACCAACCGACCTTAACGTTGTTATTAACGGCGAAAGCGGCACCGGCAAGGAAGTATTTCCGCAAATTATTCATCAGGAAAGTACCCGCAAACACGGCCCTTATATTGCGGTGAACTGCGGCGCCATTCCCGAAGGAACCATTGACAGTGAATTGTTTGGTCACGAAAAAGGCGCATTTACAGGTGCTACCGAAGCCCGTAAAGGTTATTTTGAAGTGGCAAATGGTGGCACTATTTTTCTGGACGAAGTAGGCGAGTTACCTCTGGCCACGCAGGCGCGTTTGTTGCGTGTGCTCGAGGCCGGTGAATACATTCGTGTGGGAAGCAGTAAGGTGCAAAAAACCGATGTGCGTGTGGTAGCGGCTACAAATATTAATTTCTATCAGGCGCTTGAAAAAGAAAAATTCAGAGCCGATTTGTATTATCGCCTAAACACGGTGCCTATTTATTTGCCACCACTGCGCGAACGTAAAGAAGACATTCATTTGTTGTTTCGCAAATTTGCAAGCGATTTTGCCGCCAAATACCGCATGCCCGTTATTCGTTTAAATACCGAAGCCGAACAGGTGTTGGTAAACTATTACTGGCCGGGCAACATCAGGCAGTTAAAAAACATTGCCGAACAAATTTCTATCATTGAAAAAGTAAGAGAGGTAAATGCCGATACCATTTTAAAATATTTGCCGCAATACAGCTCAAACAATGTGCCTACACTGCGCAACGATGGCTTTAGTAACAATGGGTCATTGGACAACGACCGTGAAATAATTTACAAGGTATTGCGTGATTACCGGGGCGAATTAAACGACCTGAAAAAACTGGTGTACGATTTGGTTTCTGCAACCGGCAAAGTGGGTGGTTTAAATAAAGATGGCCTGCAGATTATTAATCCTCAGTATGGCGACATGAATCAGAATGTGGCGAATACCGGTGCTTTAACCTTTCACAATCCAATTATACAAAATCCTGCGCAACAACCCCATGTTATTGAGGTGGAAGAAACACTCTCGCTTCAGGACAAGGAAATTGACATGATTAAAAAAGCACTGCGCAAACACAAAGGCAAACGAAAAAATGCCGCTAAAGAACTTGGCATAAGCGAACGCACCTTGTACCGAAAAATTAATGAGTACCATGTGGAAGAGTAATTAGTTTTGAACTTTGAATTTTAAGCTTTAAACTTTGAATTTTAAGCTTTAAACTTTGAATTTTAAGTTTCGTATTTTAGAAGAATAATTAATGAGGGTTTTATCCAGATATTTTGTACTTGTATTTATACTGCTAAGTTCCTGCAAGCCTCACATTTCTTTGAGTGGCGCCACCATTCCACCCGAAGCTAAAACGGTGAGCGTTGGTTTTTTTGCCAATAACACCACTTTGGGTGCACCCAGTTTGTCGCAACGTTTTACCGAAAAGTTAAGGGACGTGGTATCGCAACAAACCAGTTTGGCTTTGGTAAGAACCGGTGGCGATTTGCAGTTTGAAGGGTTTATTCAGGATTATCAGGTATCGCCATTGGCGGCATCGGGCAGTGATAATGCGGCCATGAACCGTTTAACCATAACCGTGAGCGTTAAATACAGCAACCCTTTCGATAAATCAAAAAGTTTCGACCAAACCTTTAGCGCCTTTTCCGATTTTGCCAGCACCAAAAATCTGGCCACCGAAGAACCCGTGTTGGTGCAGGAAATTTACCGCCAACTCACCGAAAACATTTTTAATAAAGCATTTAATAACTGGTAATTTGCAATCGGCTGAATTCATAAAGTACATCGAAAATCCACAGTTAATGGATGGCAAAAGTGTGGCCGAGCTTCAAAAACTGGTCAACGATTTTCCTTACTTTCAGTCGGCACACATTTTATTGAGCCTTGCTTCCAAAAAATGGGATGCCTCGGTGTATCAGCAAAGCCTTCGTAAAACAGCGGTGGTGGTTACCAATCGCAGCCACTTGTTTGAGCTCATTCACAAATACGAACAGGTTGTTGCCGAGGTAAAAGCAGAGGCCCCGGTTGAAACTCTTGTGTTGCCTGAGATTCCGGTTATTGAAACAGCTAAGGTGGAACCAATTGTAAACAGTGGTTCGCCCGAAGAAAGCAAACAGGAACTGGATATTTTAAAAGCCACCGAATTATCGTCGGAGCCCGAAGTAAAAGAAGAACTTGTTGGCCAAAAACCCGATCTGAGCGAACAGGTAGAGCAGGAGATGGGCAAACAACTCATAAATGCCTATCTCGAAAAAGAAGTGATTAAAACGCCGGAGCTTCACAATCCGGTTAAAAAGGTGGAAACTCCCGTAAGTTTTAACGATTGGCTCACTTATGTTCGTAATCAAAACGATTCGCCTCAACCTAAAAAGGAAGAACCGCCCGTTTCGTCAAAATTAACGGAAGCGCCAAAGGAGGAGGTTAAGAAGGAACCCGATCCGGCATTGGACCGAAAATTAAAAAACAAAGCGCTCATAGATAAAATTATTGAAAGCAGTCCGGGCCTTATTCGCGTTAAAGAAGAACAGAAATTTTTTACCCCCGATACCAAGGCCAAGGAAAGCCTGCAGGACAACGAGCATCTGGTAACCGAAACGCTGGCACGCATTTACGCCTTGCAGGGCAACGTTGGCAAGGCGGTGAGGGCTTACGAAATTCTGAGCATCCGCTTCCCACAAAAAAGAGCGCATTTCGAAACATTAATTCAAAAACTAAAAAACAAATAACATGATTTTATCGATTGTTCTTATCAGCGTTTGCGCCTTACTCATGGTGAGTATTTTGCTTCAAAACTCAAAAGGCAGCGGCATTCAGAGCCGTTTTTCGGAAGCCTATCAATTAATTGGTGTGAAAAGAACCAGTAGTTTAATGGTAAAAGCCAGTTGGACATTGGCCCTTGCCCTGGTGGTTTTAACCGTTATCGTTTCGCATTAAAGAGGCATTACTTTAGGTTTTGGGATTATAATTGACCTGCCTTAAAAAGGTCTGACTTTGCTATTTTTGTACCAAAAAGGCTTAATTAAAAATAATTGCACCCCCCTAAAAGATAAATTTTATAATTCCACAAAAAAATGCTTACTTTGCAGCCCTGATTCTAAATTTAAAGTAAATAAATAATAAATAGTATGATTCTTTCAATTCTTATCATTTTAGTTTGTATTCTTCTGGTACTTGTTATCCTTATTCAAAACTCCAAAGGCGGCGGAATTCAAAGCCAGTTTGGTGCAGCCACTCAAATTATGGGTGTTAAACGTGGTACCGAAGTAGTTGAAAAAGCCACCTGGGCTTTGGCCATTGTTTTAATTGTGTTAAGCGTATTCATGGCGCCTAAAATTGGTGTTACCAATAGCGGTTCCGAAGATTCTTCTTCAGTTGCTAAGAAAAAAGCACAAACTGCAGTTAACGTACAGCCAGCTCCTTCAGCTCCTGCTGCTCCTGCCGGACAAGCTGCTCCACAACCAAAGTAATTTTTGACTTAAAATAAATTTTTAAAAACCATCCGCATTTGGATGGTTTTTTTGTTTTCCTACCTTTGCTGCCTCTGATGATGCAGGTCTTTAAATTTGGAGGAGCTTCGGTAAAAGATGCCGCTTCGGTAAAAAATGTTTCTTCCATTATTAAACGTTTTAAGGGAAGCAAAATAATTGTGGTGGTATCGGCCATGGGCAAAATCACCAACAAACTCGAAAGCCTTGTAAATGCCTATTTTTATAAGGAAGGCGATGTGGAGGCCATTTTAAATGAAGTAAAAAGCTTTCATTTAGACTTATGTAAAGAATTGTTTGCCGACCCAAACACCGCTGTTTTTAACGAGCTCGAAAATGTATTTGTAGAGTTGCTCTGGGCTTTGGAAGAGGAACCGTCATTTCCTTACAACCACCATTACGACCAGATTGTGTCGCAGGGCGAAATTCTTTCCACTTTAATTGTTTCGGCTTACCTTAACTCGGTGGGCGTTAACTGCAAATGGCTGGATGCCCGTGGCCTCATTCAAACCGATAACTCTTACCGCGATGGGCGTGTGGACTTTGATCTTTCGGAAAGCCTGGTTAAAAGCAATTTGCTGCCACAGTTTAAAAACCACGATTTGGTGCTTACCCAGGGCTTTATTGGCGGCACGTCCGAAAATTTTACCACCACCTTGGGTCGCGAAGGAAGTGATTACACGGCTGCTTTGCTGGCCTATTTTGGCGTTGCCGAAAAAGTGGTGATTTGGAAAGATGTGCCCGGGGTTTTAAATGCCGACCCAAAATATTTTAAGAACACCAAAAAACTGGATGAGATAGGCTACCACGACGCCATAGAGCTCACGTATTACGGCGCCAGTGTTATCCATCCAAAAACCATAAAGCCGCTTCAAAACAAAAACATACCGCTTTATGTAAAATCGTTTATTAAACCCGAAGAACCGGGCACTGTGATTCAGCAAGGTGATAAGCGCAATCCGGTAACCAGTTATATTTTTAAAGACGATCAGATATTACTTTCCATTATGCCCAAGGATTTCAGTTTTATTGTGGAAGATAACCTGAGTGCAATTTTTAGTTTGTTTTCAAAATTCAGTGTTCGCGTAAACATGATGCAAAATTCGGCCATTAGTTTTAGCGTTTGTACCGATAACGATGTGCATAAAATTACGCCTTTACTCAATGAGCTTCAAAGCCAGTTTAAGGTGCTTTACAATTCGGGTGTGCAGTTAATGACCATCCGTAATTACGATCAGGACATTATTGCAAGCCTGAGCGAGAATAAAGTGATTTTGATGGAACAGCGAAGCCGCAACACCTTTCAAATGGTGATAAAGGATAACGTGTAAGCTAACTCATTTCGCCACGCAAATTGGTGGTGAGTTGTTTCACTATTTGTTTGTTGCTGAGCTTTTGCCCTAATAAAAACATCAGTTTGGTTACCGCGCTTTCAAAGGTAAGGTCGGAACCGCCCACCGCACCAATTTTTTTAAGGTGCGAACTGGTTTCGTACATACCCTGAATAACCTTGCCTTCGAGGCATTGGGTAATGTTTAACACAATGATGCCTTTGTTGATGGCCGCTTTTAATTCATTGGTAAACCAGTCCTGTGTGCTGGCATTGCCTGCGCCAAAGGTTTCTATAATTACTGCTTTTAAACCCGGCGAATTTAAAATGGCAGAAGTAATTTTTTTACTGATGCCCGGAAAGAGTTTAAGTATGGCAATGTCGTTACTAAGTTGTGTGTAAACCCTTAATGCTTTTTTGTTGGGTTTTAAAAGGGCGTTTTTGTTGTAGCTGATATTTACACCGGCTTCGGCAAGGGCAGGGTAGTTGGGCGATTTAAAGGCATCGAAGTGTTGGCTGTTGTATTTAAAAGTGCGGTTGCCACGGTAAAGTTTGTATTCAAAATAAATGCACACTTCGGTAACAACGGGTTTGTTTTTTATTTTGGCACCGGCAATTTCAATGGCGGTAATCAGATTTTCCTTGCCATCGGTGCGAATAATACCTATTGGCAACTGTGAGCCGGTGAGCACCACGGGTTTGTTAAGGTTTTCGAGCATAAAACTCAGGGCACTGGCGGTAAAGCTCATGGTGTCGCTGCCATGCAAAACCACAAAGCCATCAAAATGGTCGTAATTTTCTTTAATGGTACTGGCCAGTTCAATCCAAACTTCAGGATTCATGTTGGATGAATCGATGGGTTCGTTAAATGAGAAGGACGAAAGTTCAATGTCGAATTTATTGAGTTCGGGAATTTGCTGTGTGAGGGTTTTAAAATCAAAAGGGCGCAACTCTCCGCTGCGGGCATCCTGCATCATGCCTATGGTGCCGCCTGTGTAAATTAAAAGTACCGAAGTTTTTTTTGACATGGAATGTGTTGTGTGAAGGTATAAAAAAAGCCGGGGTATCTCCCGGCTCTTCTTTTTTAAAATGGTAAATCGTCGTTATCGTCGCTGTTGCCCGTAAACACAGGTGCCGAAGAGGCGCCCGCATTTTGCTGGCTGGGTGCGGCCGATGAAGAGGCTTGTGGTGCTGAGCCACCCTGCATTCTTTCGATGCGCCAGGCTTCGAGGGTGTTGAAATACTTTATGCCTTGCGGACCATTCCATTCGCGGCCTCTGAGGTTAAACTGAATTTTAATTTCATCGCCCTCGCGGAATTGATCCAGCATGGTGCATTTGTCCTGGGTTACCTGAAAACTCACGTGTTGTGGGTAAGGGGTATTGGCCTCGGTGGTTAGCACAAATTCGCGCTTTTGAAAACGATCGCTCACTTTTTGAGTATCGAATTTCACTTTAAGTGTTCCTATTACTTCCATGTTATATATTGTTTATTGTTTTTCTGCAAGAATGAGTGGTACTAATTTAATTAAATTAATCAGGTTTGAAAGTGTAAATTTTAAAATTAAAATAACAAGCAACAGATACGTTAAAACACTGTTATTCAGTACTTTTAACTAACTCAGGTATTAAACGTGTGATTATAGGTGTGGTTAATCCCGGCGCTTATTTCTTTTTCTTTAGTTTACGTTTGGATATGTGCATTTCGCCATTTACGTAAATGGTGTCGTAAGTAAAATTGGGATCGTATTTTTTTGTGAGCACCATTTCGCCGTTAACGTATGAAGTATCGTATTTAATTCTCGGGTCGGCATCTGATTTCTCTTTTGTATTTTTATTAACTGTTTCCTTTTTTTCTTCCACTTCTTTTTCCTTTTCCTTCACCTTGCCCTTCACTTCTTCTTTTTTCTCTTTCACCTTTTCCTTTTTTTCTTTACTCTCAACGGCCACTTTTTCCTTGGCTTCGTCCTTGGTTTTAGTGGCATTTTCTTTTTTATCAGCAACTGGTTTGGTGTTGCTTCCTACCTCAATGTAAATAATATCTACGGTTGAGCGTTGCGATTTTTCGCCCTTTTTGGCACCGCTAAAGTTAATTTGTACCAAATCTCTGGCTTTACGGTTTACAATCAACAATGCTTCTGCGGCCCTTGTTTCGGAATATTTTTTAAAGTCAGATTTTTCGTAATACGAAACAATATCAACCACTACGTGCTTACCGTTTAATTTTTTGGCCCAGGCTCCTATTTTAACTTCGTTAGAATCTAATAAAGCGGTTTGCAAACCTTTGTAATACAAGTGAAGGGTGTCCCATTGCGAATAGCCCGATACGCTGGCAAAAGTTAGTGCCAATGCAAAAAATAGAGTTTTAAAATCACGAAGAATAGGAGATGTTTTCATTTTTAATTGTTTTTTTTCAGGTTTGTAAATATACTGAAGCTTTTTAATATTCAGTTAAAATCTAAAGCAAAACCATCCAGGCTTCCTTAACTTTATTGGCCTGCAAAAGGCTTTGGGCATAAAGGTGCAGGTCTGCTTTAGTTAGAAATGGTTGCAGGTTTTTTTTAAACTCCGCCACTTCTTCAGCACCGGGTAAGACTTCCACACTGCCCAATAGCCCAAGGTTGTTGCCGGTTAAAACATCGCTGTTTTTTATGTCATTGGGTATGGCATCGTATCCAATGCCTATGCTGGTAATTGGTTTTTGCACTTCAAACAGGGCATCGCCATTGGCCCGGCAATACCAGTTATCGCCCATGCGCGATACCAAATCTATTTTTTTGGTGTCGATTTGATTTTCGGCATTTAACACCGACTCGTTAATGTGAATGCGGATAATTTCGCAAATAATTAAATTACCTGCGCCGCCGGCCTTACCCAGCTCTTTTACTTCTATCACCTTGCATTCCATTTGCACCGGACTTTCTTTTACCCGGTAAGGTTTTACCAGTTCAGAGTCAATGGCGGTGAATCCCGATTTTTCAAATTCGTTAACACCTTTTGGAAAGGGGCTGCTGGCCAAACTGGTTTGGTGCACCATGTTGTAGTTCACCAGATTTATCACGCATTCCGGCACTTCCAACACGTTTAGTAAAGTGTCTTTGGGTGCGCCGGTTCTGCCGCTGTAGGCCGCCGAAAAAATAGCGATGGGCGGGTTCGAAGAAAATATATTAAAAAAGCTAAAGGGTGCCAGATTGGGCTCTCCGTTTTTACTAATGGTGCTGGCAAAACAAATGGGGCGGGGGGCAATGGCGT
Source organism: Bacteroidia bacterium (assembly GCA_020846335.1). Classification (GTDB taxonomy): domain Bacteria; phylum Bacteroidota; class Bacteroidia; order B-17B0; family Aurantibacillaceae; genus Aurantibacillus. The sequence continues at coordinate 5,103 of JADLED010000302.1, read as the reverse complement.
TTTGAAGGTATTTTTGCAAAACCTGAACGCTTAATTCTTTGGGATTGATTGTTAACATACTACGCAAAGGTATAAAATTCGGGGTATTTAACGGCTGATAGTGTTACCAATGCCTTATTGAATTTCCTCCAAAGCCAAACGGCGTGCTTCTTTATCGCTCTCTACATATTGTTGGTAATCGGGTGATTTTATAAATGTACTTTTTTGAAGGGTTTTGGCAATTACTTCGCTCATTTGTAAAAAACCAATTTTGTCTTTAAGAAAGGCTTCCACCACCACTTCGTTGGCAGCGTTGAGCACACAGGGCATGTTGCCTCCATGTTTCATGGCCTCAAAGGCCAGCGCCAGATTTACAAAAGTGTGCAGGTCAGGTTTTTCGAAAGTGAGGTTCGGATAATTTAAAAAATCAAAGCGCGGAAAATTATTCTTTAAGCGGCTAGGGTAGGCCATGGCGTATTGAATGGGAAGTTTCATATCCGGTAATCCCATTTGTGCTTTCATGCTGCCATCTTCAAACTGCACCAGGCTGTGTACTATGCTCTGTGGATGCACAATCACATCAATTTGTTCGGGCTTTAAATTAAACAGCCATTTGGCTTCAATCACTTCGAGGCCTTTGTTCATAAGGCTTGCCGAGTCGATGGTGATTTTAGCACCCATTACCCAATTGGGATGTTTGAGTGCCTGTTCTTTTTTTACTGTAGATAAAAACGCCTTATCTCTGCCTCTGAAAGGGCCGCCGCTGGCTGTGAGGTAAATTTTTTCAACTTTGTTTTCCCACTCCCCGGCCAAACATTGAAAAATGGCAGAGTGTTCGCTGTCAACCGGGTAAATGTTTACACCGTTTTCGAGGGCCAGCTTGGTAACCAGTTCGCCCGCCACCACCAGTGTTTCTTTATTGGCAAGGGCAATTTGTTTTTTGTGTTTAATGGCATTAATGGTGCTGGCGAGTCCGGCATAGCCCACAATGCTGGCTAATACCATGTCCACCGTTTCCATTTCCACAATTTGTTCTATTGATTTTTGTCCGGCAAACACTTTAATATCGTGTGGCACAAGTGCGGCTTTTACTTCCTGGTACTTTTCTTCGTTACCAATTACCACCGCATTTGGTTTAAATTCCAATGCCTGTTGTATTAAAAGTTGTGCGTTTGAATGTGCCACCAACACTTCGGCTTCAAAGTGCGAAGGGTTTTCGCGGATAACGTCCAGAGCTTGTGTACCAATGCTTCCGGTGCTTCCTATAACTGCAATGCGTTTTTTATTTTCCATCAATGTAAATGCAAAACTCCCACTTATTTTTTAGCCGCCAAATATATTTTTGCACAATCGGTTTACAGCGCCTACATTTGCTGCGTCTTAAGGGGTGCCTAAGGATAGTTTTTAGTAAACAGTTTTTAATGATTAATAACTTGTATTAACATTAAAAACAAAAAATTAATAACTAAAAACTGCCTCAGGCTGAGATTATACCCGTTAGCAATGCAACGCCCAACGTTGTTTGCTATACACCTGATCAGGGTAATGCCTGCGTTGGGAGCTAATTAAAAATTGATACAGTCCCCTTGTATCAAGTGTTTAATTAAATGAATAAAATAAAAATGAATAAAATGAAATCAGGAGCTTTGTTAGTGGCTGTTGCCATGCTATGCTCCAACGCTCTCAGGGCACAAATTACCCTGAGCGGTAAAGTTACCAGTAACCAAGGGGCCGTGCCCTTTGCGGCCATTGTGGTGCAGCATTCGCAAATAAACGCTGTGAGCAACGAAGAAGGAAACTATGTTTTAAAGGGACTAAAGGCGGGTAGGTATGTGCTACAAACAAAATGTTTGGGGTATATTTTACGTAACGACACAGTCAACGTTTTGTCTGATGCCAGTTACGACATCCGTTTAACCACATCTAACCAGCAATTGGACGAGGTGGTGGTTAATTCAACCCGCGTGGATAAAAACAATGGCATGGCCTACAGCAATGTGGATGCCGAAACCCTTAAAAAACAAAACCTGGGACAGGATGCCCCTTACATGCTTAACCTGTTGCCCAGTGTGGTGGTGAACTCAGATGCCGGAAACGGCGTGGGTTACACAGGCATAAGAATAAGAGGAACCGACCCCACCCGCATCAATGTTACGATTAACGGAGTGCCGGTAAACGATGCCGAATCGCAGGCGACATTTTTTGTAAACATGCCCGATTTTGTATCGGGTGTTAACAACATACAGGTGCAACGCGGTGTGGGCACCTCTGGCAACGGGGCGGGGGCTTTTGGTGCCACCATTAATTTTCAAACCAATCAGCTCAATGCCAAACCTTATGCGCAGGCCATTTCAACCGCGGGTTCTTACGATACCTACCGCAACACCCTGGCTGCAGGCACAGGGCTTTTGGAAGGTAAATTTGCACTGGATGCCCGCGCGTCCAACATTAGCAGTGCCGGTTACATTGACCGTGCAAGCAGTAAGCTGCAATCGTATTACCTATCGGCGGGTTTCTACGGTAAAAAATCGGTTTTAAAGTTTATTAATTTTTTGGGTCAGGAAAAAACCGGACAGGCCTGGAATTACGTGCCCGAAGATTCGGTTAAAAAAGGCAAGCGCACCTACAACAGTTGCGGCGAGTATTACGACAGCGATGGCAAGGTGCATTATTACAAAAACGAAACCGATAATTACAAACAAAATAATTTTCAGTTGCATTTTATTCATCAGTTCAACAAACGTTTGAACTTGAATGTGACCGGCCATTTTACCAAAGGTGCGGGTTATTACGAGCAATACAAGGCCGGTGCCATGTTATCTGACTACAACATGCAATCTGTGATAACACCTAAAGGCGATACCATTGGCAGCAGCGATTTAATTCGCCGCTTGTGGCTGGACAATAATTTTGCCGGTGGTATTTTTAATTTGAATTACACGGCCAACTCTAAACTGGCATTTACTTTGGGCGGTGGCTACAATACCTATTTTGGAAAACATTTTGGCCGGGTGATTTGGGCCAGGTACGCCTCTAACAGCGAAATTGACCACCAGTATGGTTTATACACCACCAATTAAAACGATGGAAATGTGTATTTAAAAGCAAACTACCGGGTGTTGAGCAGGCTCAATGTTTTTGCCGATATGCAACTACGCAAAGTGGAATACCGCTATTTTGGCCTGATGGATAATGCCGGACAAAAATACCAGAACCAATCGTATCTGTTTTTTAATCCCAAGCTTGGTTTAAGTTACGATGCGGGCAAACACCTGAATGTTTATGGCTCTGTGGCAGTGGCCAACAAAGAACCCAGTGGCGACGATTTGAGTAAGAACTTACCGCTTCAGCGCCCTAAAGACGAGCGTTTAACCGATTTGGAACTTGGGGCCCGCTACAACCTTGAACGTTTTTTTGTGGGTGTGGGTTTCTACAACATGCAGTACAAAAACCAATTGGTGCTTAACGGACAAATAGACAATGTGGGCAATCCGAAACATGTGAATGTGGCCAATAGCTACCGTCGCGGAGCAGAGGTGGAAGTGAGCGCGGGCATTAACAAGTATCTGACATTGGGTGGTAACATAACTCTGTCCACCAACAAAATTTTAAATTTTACGGAATACATTGACGATGATCATATTAATAACTACAAAAACACCGATATTTCCTTTTCGCCCAATTTAGTATCGTCGGTAATGGCGGTTGTTAAACCGGTAAAACACCTCGAAGTTACCTTAACCAACAAATATGTGGGCAAACAATTTTTGGATAATACCAGTAACAACAAACGGAGCATGGCGGCCTACAATGTGGTGGATTTGCGTTTAAATTACAGCATTAAAACAAAAATAATTCCCGAAATTAGTTTTATGTTTTCGCTGAATAATGTGTTTGCCGCCGAGTACGTTACCAATGGCTACACCTACAGCTATTACGATGGCAATGATCTGGTTACCCAAAATTTATTGTCGCCGGCCGCCTTGCGTAATTTTATGGGTGGGCTGAGTTTAAAGTTTTAAATGCGGTAAATCTTTTTTATGAGGATGATTATTTTAATAATGGACGCCATTGGTAAATCTTCGGGTAATACATCCATTGTAGTTATATGTATTATTGGTGTTATAGCCGCTATACACTATTTGTTCTTTAGCAAAGAAGCCGTTTTTAAAAGTAAAATTAAAAAGCATCAGGCAAAAAAAATAGCTGAAGTAAAGGATGGCGAAATTGTAAGAATTTCGGGAAAGATAACACCATTGGGTAAAACCATTGTGGCGCCTTTGTCAAAACGCACGTGTGTGTATTACCATGTTACTGTTTACGACACTTCGCGTAATGAAAACAGAGCGGAGGTAAAATTGTTTGACGAAGAAAAATCGCAGATGTGGTAATTTTTGATGGCGAGCATTACGCAGTGGTTGATACACGGGTTGTTAATTCACTCATTGTTCAGGACGAATCGTTTTATTCAGGATTTTGGAACATTGCCACTCCCGAATTGCTGGCTTTGTTAAAGCGGCATGGCGAATCTACTCAGGGTTTTATGGGTTGGTCGCCGGATGCAAGGGCAGAAGAAGGGGTTTTGGAGCAGGGCGAAACACTAACAGCCGCGGGCAAAGCACAATGGCGAAATGCCTCCGAATTCAGATTTAAAATTCCGGCAGCGAAGGTTTTGCACCTTACAAAAATTGAACACGAAGGGGTTTATATTACGGATGATGGGGTGTAACCAAAACTCACTGTTTCTCCTTCTCTTTCGCTTTCTCTTTTCTTTTTATCTTATTCAAATAGGCCTGAAAGAGTTGTTCAAAGGTTTCAAATTCTTCGCGGTAAAAAAAGCCGATGCCCTGGGTGTAAGGCCCACCGGCGGTAGTCACCTGTGTGTTATCGTTGGTGCGGTTAAATCCTTTTAAGCGGTAGCGGCCATCGTCCGACAATTTGTAGTTAATGTTCACATCGCCAATCAATCCGTTTGAATTACGCGCCTGGTTGTTGTTAACCCCAAAATTACCATCCACACTTATTTTATCGTTTATTTGTTTGCTCAGGGCAAGGTCCACCGACTCGCTGTTGTTTTGATTGCCCGGCCGGTAATTTAATCCCAACTGAAGGTCTTTTAAACCG